>CALGUT010000478.1 GCA_937920335.1 uncultured Opitutales bacterium | reverse complement strand
CGGCTCTCGAATCGCCTGTGGGAGTAAGGAGGATCGTTTTTATGTTTTGTGACTTGGCGGCTTGGATCATAGACTCCCAAGCGGTTCTGGCGGTTTCTAATCCGAGTCGTCTATCATTGAGCGCGTAGTCTATAAGAATGAGGTCAGGATTGTGGTTCAGGACGGTTTCTTCGAAACGGGCTGCACCTTTGTCAGAAGACTCTCCGCCGATACTTGTGACGATGACATTGATGACCGCGTGAGGAAATCGTTCTTTTAATCCACGGTGTAAGAGGTGTGGATAGGCGTTGAAAGTATCGACTATCGGGGTCTTAAAATAGCCCGCTGGTACACTGTGGCCATGATACACGATGTTGATCGTTCGGTTGTCGGGCCATGTTTTGTTGAGTTCGATTGAGAGTGCTTCCAGATAGCTATCTTTCGAGAACGCAGGCTCAGTCGTGGAGTTCGCACCGCCTCTGGAATAAGCAAGAGCCAGTAGGCAAACCAGTAACGCACAATAAGTTTTATTAGAGAATAGGCGGTGTGAAAAGATAGGCATCGGAATTACTGAAGCCAAAAATTGAGCAGTAGACAATGACTTCTGTTTGTATTTGGCTATTCAGTAATAGTCCTTGATCCATGTCCCGCTTGAATTTTTCCCGTTGCGTCTTGCTTGGTTCGGTTATCGCCGGATCGCTCTTTTCGAATGAGCCGACTCCTGTCGACCGTTTTTATGTTGCAGACGGACTCGAAGCCGCCGTTTGGGCTCAGTCTCCGATGTTTTTTAATCCTAGTAATATGGATGCCGATGCGCAGGGCCGCATCTGGGTGACCGAAGCGGTTAATTACCGATCATTTCGTAATGAGGGAGTGGTTAATTTATGGCATGAGGAGGGAGACCGTGTTATGGTTCTGCAGGATACGAATGGTGATGGTCGGGCTGATTCATCCCATGTGTTTGTCCAGGATAAGGACCTGGTGGCCCCGATGGGGATATCTGTATTGGACAACCGAATCATTGTGACTTGTTCTCCGAGCGTCATTGTTTATACCGATGTGGATCGTGATGCTCGGTTTGCCCCGGCCGTTGATATCAAGGAAATACTCCTAACCGGGTTTGGCGGTTTCGATCACGATCACTCGTTGCATACGGTTAAAGCGGGACCTGACGGAGACCTCTATTTTACGACCGGTAATACGGGTCCTCACATCGTGAGGGATAAGTCAGGTCGAACCTTTCGAGCAGGAAGTAGTTACCGTGGCGGGTCACCTTCGAATAACGAAAATGTTGCAGGCCTCACTTCAGACGACGGTCGTATGTATGTAGGTGGAATAGCGGGACGTATGCATGCTGACGGTACGAATCTGCGGGTCGTGGGGCATAACTTTCGAAACCCCTATGAGCTCTGTCTTGATTCGTTTGGAAACGTGTATCAGAATGATAATGACGATACTATATCCTGCCGAACTACCTGGGTGATGGAGTATGGAAATTTAGGGTTCTCATCGAGTGACGGCGAACGGACGTGGCGGGCGGGACAACGGCCGGGACAATCCACACCGACTGCTCATTGGCGGCAGGACGACCCGGGTGTGATACCATCGGGTGATGTTTACGGCCCGGGTTCTCCAACAGGCATCGAGTATTATGAAAACGGGGCGTTGGGTCCCGAGTATGAAAACATGCTCCTTTCTTGCGAAGCGGGCCGAAACTCAATCTGGTCGTATTTTCCTCAACCCCGGGGAGCTGGTTACGAACTGCGGCGATCGACTCTGTTTTCAACCGTCAATCCGAAGGCGGCTCCGCAGCCGATGGATAAAGAGGATACGCGTAAGTGGTTTCGACCATCGGATGTCATGGTAGGTGCGGATGGGGCTATTTACGTCGCTGACTTCTATGACCCATTTATTGGGGGGCATCGGATGCTTGAACCCAATGGAGCAGGTACGATTTATCGCATAACGCGGAAAGGGGATAATCCCCAAATTCCTGTGATTGATCTCGGCGAAACAGGAGGACAGATCAAGGCATTAAAAAGCCCGAACCATTCCGTACGCTATGCTGGATTCAAGAGATTGACGGATCAGCCGACCCAGATGGGAGTTATTGAGTTGTTGAAACTTAGCCGTGACGAGAATCCACGGGTCGTTGCCAGAGCCTTGTATGCGTTAGCGAAGATTGGAGCAACGAAAGGACTGAGTGCGTCGCTAAAAACAGTGATTGAAGACCGCCTTTCGCAGGCGCTGGAGGCGACGGATCCTGAAATACGGATAACCGCTTATCGCGCGCTTCGGCAGCGAAATCCAGAGGGACTCGTAGGTCTTGCGCTCCAGTTGGCAGGCGACCCGTCGATTGCTGTCCGACGTGAGGTAGCTCTTTCTTTACGGGACATCCCATTCGTAGATTCGAAAGACATAATTCTCGAATTGATAAATAGTTTTGAAGGCCAGGATCGCTGGTTCCTCGAAGCGATTGGAACCGCGTGCGAGGGAAAAGAGGATGCTATTTGGGATGTGCTTTCAGTCGCGGCAGCCAAGGATCCTTTATTGTGGTCTAAAGCGTTTACTGCGATCACTTGGCGATTACATCCACCTTCGGCTATCGCTGGCCTGGTGAAGCGTGCGTTGTCTGATGGTTTAACACCTGCAGATCGTCGACAGGCGATAGACGCTCTAGCGTTTATTCCGAGCCAAGATGCCGGGGAAGCAGTCCTGGCAGCCGCCATAGATGGCCCCGAAGATACACGTCCTTATGCGGCTTGGTGGATCGGTTCTCGTTCTACCAATCATTGGGAAGGCTATGGCTTGGAAGAACAGTTACCGCCGGACCCAACTGCGGAAGCGTTAGCTGCTGAAGCAAAACGTATGACCGTAGGGCGCAATAGACTTAAAGCAGCGACGGAGCTTACCGACGCCATACGGCAGACGGCAATTGAGATGGCTGTTTCTCCGATTGGCGCTCCGAACCTGCTTCACCTGGCCGGGCGTAACGAGCTTCCTGATTTCGTGTATCCGGTGATTGCACAGTATATTCATGAGAACCCTGATGTGTCAGTCAGGGCATTGGCCTCCCGATATTTTCCTAAACCGGGAGCGTTAGGTCAGGTGCTGCCGCCGATGGGTGATATCGCCAGTATGACCGGAAATATTGATAATGGACGGGAGCTTTTCTTTGGTCGGGCAGCTTGTGCAACCTGCCATCTCCATGGTGAGGAAGGGCAAGATATTGGACCCAATCTCACGGTGGTTGGTGAACGGTTTGACCGAACTGCAATCCTTGACTCGATCATGAACCCGTCAGCGGCGATCGCGTTTGGTTATGAATCAGTAATTGTTGAAACAACGGACGGAAGTGCGCTTTCGGGCTTTGTAGTTGGAGATGGTGAGACGGTAATCTTGAAGGACATCGGTGGTCAGATACACTCCATATCTCAGGCAACTATTCGAAACCGTAGCAAGCTTGATCAATCGATCATGCCATCAGGTGCATCACTTGGGCTCGCCGCTCAGGATCTAGCGGATCTTGTGTCGTTTCTTACGGGGTCTCCTTAGTAGGCTTTTGAACGATTTCGTGTGGGCGACCCCATTGAAACTGCAGGAACAAAGTGTAGTTGAAGTTGAAGTGTCGATCCTTCTCTGTAGTGGGAAAAGGGCTACGTCCTATCTAAGTGCCTGTTTCTGCTCCTGGTGATTGGATTATGCTGTTGCAGCGTCCTGCTTTGCTGATGTAGCAATTTTGTCTTCCTATGCCTCGCTTAGTCTTTTTTCAGGTTGGCGTTTTTATAAGCGCGTTTCTTATTTTTTCCGGTCAACTGATAATGGCTCGAGAGCTTCTACCCCTTTTTGGCGGTGGAGTGATGGTCTGGGGGACCTGTATGATCTTCTTTCAGGGGCTTTTATTGGCTGGGTACGGTTTTGCCCACTGGGGCCTTACCAGATTTGGTGTGAAGGGTTATACGAAGCTTCATTGGGGATTGATGATTGCCGGTCTGGTTTGTTACCCTCTGCAGCACAACACGCCTGTATTGTCGGGCTTGTCGCCAACGGTTTCGCTACTTGTGTTGTTGGGTATCAAGGCGGCGATGTGTTTCTTCGCGTTGTCGACAATCAGTCTCGTCGTTCAGCGCTGGCTTTCAGCGTCTTCGTTGAAAGAGAAGTCGAACCCTTATATTTTGTACAGTCCGTCCAATCTAGGTTCTATACTGGGATTATTGTCGTATCCGTTTCTCGTTGAACGGTTTTTGGAGTTGGTTGTACAGAGCGACTTTTGGTGGTTTGGTTATCTGTTGCTGATGGTGATTTTGATGTTTTGCACACCTAGGAACGTGGAGGCCGAGGTCGAGGAAAAATCGGTGATAGAAGACGGGATAAAAAGTAATCCTTTGCGATGGTTAGCGCTCAGTGCCTGTGGTTCCGCGCTGTTGCTGTCGACTACGAATATTATCACTTTTGATATTGCGTCGACTCCGCTCCTGTGGGTGCTGCCGCTGACGATTTATCTCTTAACATTCGTGTTGGTTTTTAAGTCGAAAGGGTGGTTCCCCAATTGGCTGTCAATAGCTGCTTTTTGGATTCTTCCTGTGGGATTGGTGATCTGTTGGTTCATTGAACTTCACATCGTTCTCTTCAGCTTGCCATTGATGGTTCTTCTCTACCTGGGGTTCTTGTTTGTTCTTTGTATGTGTTGTCACGGTACTTTGCATCGTGAACGCCCGAAAGATCCCCGTCAGTTGACTCGCTTCTATCTTTACATGTCACTGGGAGGTTTCACGGGAAGCGTCATCATTAACTGGGTCATTCCGTTTCTTTCTGATCGTAGCATCGAGTATCCGCTTACGTTGTTTCTGACGGTATGGTTGCTGAGTCGACCTGCCGCTGATGTTTCATCTCGAAAACCGGCTTTTGTACACGCGGGTATCTACCTGATAACGGTCCTGACTCTCTTTTATATTGTGGGCCGAATACAATTGGAACCACAGATTACGTTTCTGGTTATAGGGTTGATCATTATGTTGCCTCTGATTGTGGCAAAGCAATCGGCTCTCCATTTTAGATACTTCTTTGGGTGTGCGATTGTGGCGCTCTTATCTTCCCCGTATCTGATCTCGAATAGCACCAATATCTTTTTTCACCGTAACTTTTATGGAATCTATAAGGTGTTTGACCAAGACGGTAAACGACACTTGATGCACGGAACGACCCGGCATGGCACTCAGTATCTCGAGGATTCTGAACATCATTTTTTACCGCTTGCTTATTACCATCCAACGACTCCTTCGGGTGGGTTGTTGAAAGACAATCCGATGGGATTTCAAACGATCGGGATGATTGGTCTTGGATCTGGAGCACTCGGAGCCTATCTGGGTAAAGGGCAGAGCATGACGGTTTATGAAATCGATCCGGACAATGTGGACATCGCCGAGACGCATTTCAGTTTTCTGGAGTACGGCCGTCAAAATGGTGCAGAAATTGACTTTGTGGTTGGAGACGGTCGATTGGCTCTCGATGACGTTGATGATAATACCTATGATTTGTTTGTGGTGGATGCGTTTAGTTCAGATTCGATACCGGTGCATCTGATTACCATTGAAGCTTTTGAGACCTATCTAAGAGTCATAAATTCGGAGGGTATTTTGATCCTTCATTGCTCGAATCGACATTTGGATGTGTTGGGACTTATTCAGGCTAACGCAGAAGTCATGGGGATGAATTTCCTTCATAAAGATAATGCAGGCTTGGAAAACGGGGATAGTTTTCCGTCAGACTGGGTCGCTTTTTCTAAATCTGAAGTGGTGCTTGAGAGGCTTCAGCGAGAGCTCGCGTGGAAGCCTTACCAAAGCAAGGACCCGCTACCGTCGCCCTGGACGGACCAGTACAGCAG
>CALGUT010000477.1 GCA_937920335.1 uncultured Opitutales bacterium | reverse complement strand
TCCTTAGCTACTTCAGCCCCTTCCAATAAGCTTGAGAAATACTGATTATCGGGCAGTTTACACGATTTTGCTAGGGGAGAATTCAGACCTAATACGTTTCCCCGAGTCATTAGTCTACTGCTCCAAATGAAGCTCTTTTTTTTACTCACAGGATTGGCTGTTTCTCTTTCCGGTTGCGCCGGCAATAAAGAAGCTAAAACAGAATTACCGCTACCTATCGCATACGAAGATTACACGGGAGAGTACCCCGATTTTACGTTGGTCTTCGACGATCGTTTCGATCAGAAAACAGCTTTTTGGGAATTTGGAGACGGCACTTTTCCAGAAAACGCCTGCCGCTTCACACCTGAAGGGGTTAAGTACGAAAACGGAACGATGTCACTAGTCGTAACCGAAGATCATGTTCCAGGAAGCTGGTCAAATTCCAACGGTGTCCTGGAATCTGAAAGAGACTACTCAAGCGGCGAAATTCGATCGAAGAAGCCGATACTCTATGGACGATTGGAAGCAAGGGTTCGCAATCCACCCTCTGAAACGGCTTCAGGCTACATATCTTCGCTATTTACCTACGTGAACGATAAGAAAGATGGATTTAAGTGGAGAGAAATCGATATAGAAATGGAAGGCCTTAGGCCAAGCCAGTTCCAAGCAAATTATATTTTCGGCGAAGGCACCTGGCAATGGTGGGAAACTCGCCTTTGGGGAGCATACGAAGAAAAGATTGAAATAGGATCCGAAGGCCAGTGGAGGGTATTCGCGCTAGAGTGGACTGATTCCCGGATCAGGTGGTACGTTAATGGCGTTCTAGTGAAAGAACTCACGAACGATGACCTAGACGGAAACCCTCCAACGACTCCAGAAGGCCAAGCAGTTCAAAAACACCCGGCATTCATTCCTCAGATTGCTCAGCAAATCATCATGAACTTCTGGATTCCAAACGATCTGGTTCAGGACCATTTCGGCGGCAATAAAAGAAACAATATTTATCCCATGAAAGCAGAGTATGATTGGTTCCGCTATTACTCATGGACACCTAGAGAGTAAATCTCTTCGCCACTTTAGCGGTTTAGCTTTAGATCAGCCACGTGAGCTTAGAAAAATGATCGAGCCTTGCATCTGATATCACTGACGATTGAGCCTTTCGGATCAGGCACCTCACGGAACTTTCTCGCAAGTGGGTGGTCAGGCTGAGAATTGCGCTCCCAGCGCCTCAGTTCATAGATAAGCACCCATGCACTTCTTCCAGCCACTAAGATCAGCGTTTTTTGCCGGTATCTGCCTATTTACGAGCGTGTCCCTCCTCCAGGGAGCACCGGAGGCACTTAGTAATCATGACGCACCCACCTACTTCTCAGTAGAAGAGTGCATAGCTAGCATGGTTCTCACGCCAAAATCCTCTTCATTCACTGAATTCGAAGACGAGTTCGAGTTGATTTGCTGGAATATTGAAAAAGGCAGCAATCCAGGCTGGGAGCAGGAGCTCAAAACAATGGCTCAGAATACACAATTAGTGTTACTGCAGGAAGCAATTTTCGTGGATGGGATGAAGCAACCCCACGAAGAACCTCTCTACTGGTCGTTTGCCCCTGGCTACGAAACGAAGGCACACAGTAGTGGTGTTATGACGGTCAGTCGAATGCAGCCGACCTTCTTCTGCTCACTCGAAGCTACTGAGCCATGGTTACGGTCTCCGAAAAAAACAAGTATTGTGCAGTTTCCTCTCGGGTACGAAGGCCACTCATTACTTCTGGTAAATATGCATGCGATCAACTTCACATTCGGTGTGAAAGCGTTTGCAGCGCAGCTCGATGAAGTTGGGCATATCTTAGAAGCTCACACAGGCCCTGTGGTTTTTTCAGGAGATCTCAACACGTGGACCCAAGCGCGTAAGGACGTGTTAATGCCATTTATCTCAAGCTTCAACCTCACCGAAGTCACCTTCGAGCCAGATCACCGAAGCTTCAAAATGGGTCATCCCGTGGATTATATTTTCACACGCGGTTTAGCGGTCAAACAGTCACGCGTCGTCGAAGTGGACACCTCTGATCATAACCCATTGATTGTAACACTCGCACTGCTGCCCCATGAATCGATCTGAAGCACTTATCGTGATCGTCCTACTCGCCGTATCATTTGGCAGCACACTTCAAGCCGCCAACAAAGAGACGCAGGCAAGTAGAGAAATCCAATTACTGATACAAGCGGTGGACCAGAGCGGCTGCACGTTTCATCGCAATGGCAAGACCCACACTGCGCAAGAAGGAGCGGATCATTTGCGCCTAAAGCTCAAGCGTGGCGGCAAATACGCCGATACGGCCGAGCACTTCATCACCCGTCTTGCCAGTAAAAGCTCATGGTCGGGAAAAGCCTATTTGATTGAATCCGCAGACGGCAAAAAGCAACCTATGCAAGTCTGGCTGGAAGCCGAACTCACTCGTATCCGTAAGGCAGAGTAACTGCAGCTACTGAAGATTAAACCTAACCTTCCTTTGGTCGTGGAGGCAACGCGCATGGTTTCCAACCACGTGAGCGTAAGCAGCAGTCAAGCAATACATCTGAATATCAACGACTACCAGGTCTGTCCAACATGGTCTGCTCGGTTCGCACTCCTCAACCTAACTGGATCTGGGATCCCTATCCTATAGACCACCCTTTATTTCCCGACGAACCAAATTACTTTTGACCCCAAACGAAAACAAATTCGTCTAAGAAGGTAAGAGTATAACATCAGACATCCCCATTACCGTCTCTTCAGACATTCATATTATGATACGATTAACTTCCGTTTGTGCTTTTATTTTTTTCGGGCTTTTCAAATTAGCAGCCTTAAACGCAGTTCCAAACTTCATCCTTATCCTGACGGACGACCATGGCTGGACAAGCACCTCGAGTCTGATGGATAAAAACAATCTGCTCTCGGGTAGTGACTATCACGAAACTCCGAACATTGATCGGCTCGCTAAATCGGGTATGCGGTTCTCCCAGGGTTACTCACCCGCCGCGATTTGCACACCTTCTCGCCGAAGTATACTCTTCGGGCAAACCCATTTTCGGATGGGTCCCGATGACCAGTTTGACCAACGGTATCATCCTTACGAAAAAGGGTTTTTAACCATACCTCTCATGCTCAAGCAAATTGATGCCCGGTATAGCGCTGCGCATTTTGGTAAATGGCATCAGAAGACTGGTGATTATTCACCGGAGGACTTTGGATTCGACCAGAGTGACGGACGCACCTCCAACGGCGACGGCAGTATATGGGAATACAAAGAAGATAAGTGGAAGAAGACCTTCCTGGTCGATGCGCCCAAAAACATCGATCGGCTGACCGGTCGGGGAGCCAGTTTCATTCGCCGCAATGTCGAAACTGGGAATCCTTTTTACCTCCAGATATCCCACTACGCCACCCACGTGGACATCCAAACCAAACCAGAAAGCTACAATCACTTTTCAGGGAAACCACGTGGGCGAACCCACGATCACCCGGGATACGCAGGTATGCTGGCAGACCTCGATACAGGAATAGGCCAAATTCTCGACCAGGTAGAGCGCTCAGGAATAGCCGATAACACCTATATTTTAATCATGGCCGATAATGGAGGGGCGGAGTTCATTCCACCCGCAAGCAACAAACTGGCACCCGCTGGTACTAACGGACGGCACTCAAGGAACCATCCACTCCGAGGCGGCAAGTGGGTCCTATACGAAGGGGGAATAAGAGTTCCTTTCATCATGAGTGGACCAAGCATCCCAGCAAACAGTCAGAGTGATGTTCCGGTTGTCGGATACGACATTCTTCCTACCATCGCTGAACTCGCGGGTTACTCAAAACCACTACCTGATTACGTAGACGGTGGCAGCTTCACAAATCTACTCGATGATGGCCGCGGTCAAGTAGAGCGCAGCACTGATGGCATGTATTTCCACCGATACGCTTCCTACCTCCATTCTGCCATTCGACTGGGAGATTATAAGCTCCTCAAGTTCTGGAAAGACCATCCGAACCACAAAGCCGGTATCGAACTATACGACTTGTCCAAAGATCTGGAGGAAACCCAAGACCTTGCCCGCTCGATGCCAGGAAAAGCCAAAGAGTTAGAGGAGGCCTTGATGGATTATATCAAACGAGTAGACGGGAATATTACTGGCGAACTGGAGTAAGATAGTCCGCACTTTGAGTATTCAGATATTAATTACATGAAAATCCGACAAACTACCTTTTTTGGCCGACACACCCTCCTCCTGGTCCTTGCAACTCTAACAGCCACGGCTGACCCTGTAGACTACTTTGCCGACAACGGCTTCGCCAAACCGGTCAGTACCATGCAACACCCCAATGCAGAGCATTATAAAGGTGTGACCTACGTCGCCTACCAGGGTCCACACGAGGATCCCTATGTTTGCGCCTACGACCACAAGACCGCTCAATGGTCCGGGCCCTACAAGGCGGGCACCAGTCAACTCGGAAAAACCCCGGATCCAACCGATCGCGACACCGTCGATAACCACGGTCGCCCAGCACTTCTAGTCGACAATGATGGCTACATACACCTGATCTTCGGAGGACACGGCGGTCTATCGGCACTCGGAAAGAACCACCTTGGAACACCCGGCAGAGGAAGACAAATGCATGTGGTCTCCAAAAACCCGGAAGACATTTCATCCTGGGAAGTCCTCGATAATATCAGTCCCTTCGGAACCTATAGCCAATTTGTGAAAATGGCGGACGGAGACATTTATCTCTTTTACCGACATGGCTCGCACCGGAGCGATTGGGTCTACCAGAAATCCACGGACAATTGCCGGACCTTTTCACCAGAAGTTTCCATTCTTAAGCACAAGATGCAATTGAATCCCAATACGCACGACTCCTGGTATGCCTGGTTTCATGAAGGGAAAGGGGATACAATCGCAGTGACCTTCAATTATCATCCCTGCAAGATTCTAGGTCATGACTCGACCCGATTGAACGCCTATTTCATGAAAATGAGCTGTGCCAACGAGTCCTGGGAAAACGTGAAGGGTGAATCTTTGAAAATGCCAATCACCAAGGAATACGCCGATAAAATGGCTCTGGCATGCGACACCGACGGTGTAGGAATCAGGCGCGTCACGCTCAGGGTCGACAGCAAGGGCTTCCCCCACTTGCTGCATCGCAGGGCGAGTGAATTGGTTCACTTTTATTGGGACGGTAAGGCTTGGCAGGAATCAGTGGTCTTTACCAAGGATTACAAAGTGACCGATGCGGATTTTGCAGTCGAATCTCCCGGGGTTATTCGATTGCTGGTCACCGCAAGAACCGAAAACCAGAATGAGGTCAGTTGGTGGACTACACAAAACGGCGGACATTCCTGGGAAAAGGAAAGAACGCTCATGGCCAACACTACCAACACCGATTACCTTATGGGTGCTTTGGTGCGAAACGCACAGTCCGATGCCCAGGTCGTCGTAAGTGAAATCAATCCCAATCAGGACCATTTGTACCGGAAGGTTTTTCTTCTCGGTGATAAGGGGGCGGTGCAAAGACACTGAGCAATCACCGTTGTCCAAATTGAAACCAGGGCCATGCCTCCGAATCGTATCCGCGCATCGGGTCCTCTCGTTTTCCCCAGATTTAAAGAAATCCTTCCTGTTGTTTTAAAAGTCGATCATGAACAAACACATCCAATTCTCCAGACGGTTGCTTGCAGGATCACTCGGTATGATCGGTGCTTTTTTAGCTACCCAAACAGCCGACTCTGCTTCAGAGCGATCCTCGGGAGACAGCTTATCGCCCAAGCAGCACCTTGAGGAGAGTGCCTTTCGAATATCCGAAAGAGACGAAAACCTGCCCAATGTGTTGCTATATGGAGACAGCATTACTAGC
>CALGUT010000476.1 GCA_937920335.1 uncultured Opitutales bacterium | reverse complement strand
TCTCCTGCTGTTTCTTTAAAGGGATCTCGTTGCGGTGCTCAAATTCATAAGGCATCTTATAAGCGGTCGGGTAGTCGACTATGTGCTTCACATCGCGGCCTCTTTCCAGGACGAGGGTCTTGAGCCCTTTTTCAGTGAGTTCCTTGGTTGCCCAACCGCCACTGATACCGGAACCAACGACGATGGCATCGAAGGTTCTACTCTTCACACTATGGATATTTGTATTAGCCATTAGATTTCACCTCCCAATTTGGCAGAGGGATAGAAGCCGTCGTAGGGATCGGGAATCATTTTATGGGGCAGCAATTCGGTCATCACGTATTCGGATACTTTATACCCCTGAATGGTCCGCTGCTTCATGAGTTTGTAAAATGCCTTTAGCGCTTCCGGGTGTTCACTCTTGGGTGTTATACTTTGCAGTAGTTCCAAGCGCTGTTGATCAGTTCCGTCAGCAAATGCGGTTTCGAAGGTTGTTTGAGCTGCCGTGTTCAGTTGGGACAATCCTTCAACAAAAGCCGCTTGGTCTTCCTGAGAGTGGCAGTCATCGACCATTTTCATAACAAACAGGTGTAGCGATAATTCCTTGGCCCCGGGTGTGTCGGACGCTGGTAGAATTGTTTCGGCGATTTCGGCCAAGAGTAATTCCTGATCATGATCTATTTCTAAATGTTTCAATCGAATCGAGGGTTGTCCGGCTGCCCTTAACGATGACGGTAGAATGGCTGCTCCGCCTAGTAGTATAAGCATGTTCTGAATGGCTTCTCTTCGATTCATAGTGTGTAATGTTGGATTATCCGGGTCTTTCCTGTCGAGCAGGTTTCGACGGGATCAAGGTTCTACGATCAGCCGTCCCTGCATCATGGTGAAATGTCCGGAGAAGGTGCAGATGTAGGGGTAGGTTCCTGGCCCCGGAACCGTAAATTCCACAACCACGGTGTCGCCCGGATATGCCAGATTGGAAGCGGCTAGAATTCTATCCATTTCTTGCTGGGGGACAAACTCGTCGGTCTGGGCCATAATGGCTGCAATGCCGACAGGACTGATGTCGGCTTCTGATTTTACTAACACGATGTTATGAGCCATGTCGCTCGCGTTAACGAATCGAATTGCCAGACGTTCGCCCGCTTTTGCACGGATCTCTGTGACGTCGAAACTCAATGCAATTCCAGTCGAACGAAGTTCAACCACGCGAATTCCTTCCGAGACGGTGCCTACCTGCTTGGAGCGTTGAGATCCCGCTGGGTTGACTGGTGTAGAAGTAGCTACTGTGGGTGTAAACGTGGCTTCATCCCCTGCAACCTTGTGAATGGTTTTATGAATTAGATGTTTCATTTCAGTGCCGTCTGCCGATTGGATCCGATAGTCAATGGCCATGACTAAGCCCATCGGAGTCTCTATCATATCTGGTAACTCCGGTAGCACCCCCAGAGTTTTTTGTGCGAGGTCTTGCCTGAGTGTAGGAATCTCGAGTTGAATGGTTTTTTTGTCTTTAGAAATTTGTATCGATCGAATGACTACATCGTCCGCAACGGTTTCTCCTGGATGGTTTATCGAATACACCTTGCCGCGAGTGCCATACTGGCTCGTCCACGGATATGTCCATTGTTTGAGTAGATAATTCTTGAGATTGGTTGCGCTGGCAGGATCGAGGGCTTCTGCAAATTGTAGATCAAGACCTCCTTTACGGGTATTCACTGCAACGGGAAGGTGAAGCGGCTTACCAGTGTAGCGAACTCTATGAAATGAACCCCAGTCGCCGCCATGCCCTACTGATTGCCAACTCGTCAGGCCAGCTATATACAGGTGACCGTCCGAGTGAAAGCGGCCATGGATAGTTCCTGACTGGAATTTAAGTGGCAAATTCAGGTGAGCTCCCTGCCATTGACCGTCAACTTCTTCTTTCATGATCAGTGAAAGATTTCCTCGGCCGTATGAGTTTAGCAGGAGTTGTCCTTGAAGCTCCGCTGGCCAGGTCTTACTGGTGATGAAGATCGGCGCTGATGAGGAATTGTCAATAAAGTGGGGGACCCAAAGGATCGGCTTTTCGAAATCGGTTGGTGAAGGACTCTGATGAGCAGAGTATTGGAATCCATGAAACCCCCCATCTCTGATGCGATGCACTTTGCTGGTGGGAACCCAGTTCCCTTCGTTGTCACTGTAGAGTATATCGTCGTCAGGACCTATCGATAATCCGTTTGGATTGCGCAGTCCGGTAGCGATTACATCGAGCTTACTTCCGTCGGGCGGCATCCGAAATAGCACTCCGTGGTGGGGAGTTATCTCTGCGGCAACCCCATTCCTTTCAGGTGGCCAGGGAGTGGCTTTTGCAAAGTAAAAATTCCCTTTTGAGTCAGTATCCAGATTCATCGTAAACGCATGAAAATTGGTCGCTGCCATCACATCGTTATTAAAATTCTCGTAGTAGTCTGCCTCTCCGTTGTTGTTGCGGTCGTGAAGCAGGGTGATTTGATCGCGGCCGGTGACGTAGATGCGATCATCAACGACCTTGACTCCGTGGGGTTGGCTGAGGCCGGTAGCGAATCGCGTCCAAACGAGTGTTGTCGAACCTGCTTCCAGTCCGCTGACCAACCATACTTCGCCACTCAGGGACGTGACGACCGCGCGTCCGTCGGACAAAAAGTCGACGCCTGAGAAACGAAGAAACGAATTCCAGGGATTGTCGGTTGGAAGTGTTAAATTGTCGACGGCAAAGGGTCCTCCTTGATCGTCTGTCGATAGTTGCGTCTCTAACGTCTCCCATTGAGTTGCCCCGGGTTGTTGTAATCGTTTCAGATCGGTAAAGCCCGATTGATTCCGTAAGTGAGCGGTCATGTAATCGATCTCTGTGGCTTGTGCAATCGGGCCAATAGAGAGCTCGAACTCCAAGGGTTGAGCGAGTGGAGGCAGATCGAGTATCAAATGGCGTTCAGAGAGTCTCCACGCCGCGTTTTCTGGAAGGCCTCGAAAGCCCACTAACCGTGACTGATCTCCAGACTGAATACTGATGTATCCGGTTCTCGGTGACAGCATTTCAACCTCCAGTCGTGTGGAATATCCATCTGGTGTTTGTAATAACTGTGCTGAAAGGGAATCCTCGGTTGCGCTTAGAGACAGGGTTCTTGTGAAAACGGACTTTCCCTGGATCTGTTTATAGCCAGGGGATTCTAGGAGTTTGGTTTTGCCGATTCGGTAGGAATATACGAGTTGATCGCCGTGTTTGTAGAGCCCGTTATAAGCCCCTAGACTCTTCGGAACAGGGCCGTATTTCCAGGGACGAGGATCGCCGAACTTCCCATCGAGCGACCACCCCGGGCGTTGGCTGGTACTAAAATGAGTGAATCCATCCGGACTCGGAAATTCCTGAAGTCCGTCCCTGGCAGGATACCACTTGAGAAATCCGCCTGTCCAGGCGCTGGCAACCCGCAGAAGATCGGTGTCGAATACCATGACGCCTTCGTCCTGCGGGCCAACTTGGGCGGCGATACCTTTGTAGACGAAGATGCTTCGAGTGGATTGAGGATCGGATGAGATCGTTGACGACACAAACGGGCCGTGATCGATCGCATTCATCGGGCTTGGAGGCCCCGGCTGCGCGTGGAGTATACAGGTAGTTACCAGTAGACAGGTGAGTAAGAAACGATCTGGCTTCACTGGGCTATAGAAACGGGGCATGAGAATGGTCTATATCGGCCTTGTATAGAAGCAATCTAAACTCTCAGAGATAACGGCACTCTAACCTCGAGAACTCGGTGGGATGAATTTGCAAAAAAGAGGCAGTATCATAAAAGGTAGCGCTGATTCTGCATGAGAGACACTTTCTGAAAATAGGATTACCGCTGTAACAACTGTTAAACGGGGATGAAATACGGGCTTAGTTCCAAAAAAGTTATTGGCCTGTCCAGCAAAGCCTCCAAAATGCCGCTTTATTTACGTTCAAATTCATCAAGTTACAGTGGCAACTGAACAGGTTTTCGGCATCTTTTTTGACTCCCATTTAGGGGAGCTTCGTCATCGGATCTGTAGAATTCGATCTCGATT
This sequence comes from uncultured Opitutales bacterium, assembly GCA_937920335.1. Classification (GTDB taxonomy): domain Bacteria; phylum Verrucomicrobiota; class Verrucomicrobiia; order Opitutales; family UBA2995; genus UBA2995. The sequence continues at coordinate 28,416 of CALGUT010000476.1, read as the reverse complement.
CTTCAGGTCTATAGGTTGAATATGGATATCCCTCCATTAAAGGACCTAAGTCTTCATAAGATCCTGCATGATAAGACCCTTCGTAAGGGTATTTCGATGGTCTTGTGGCGTTTGTTCTCGCTGGTCTTGACGTTTTCTTCCTCTGTTTGGGTTGCCCGTTGTCTGGGACCCGAGGAGATGGGCAGATCTGGATTTATTCTGGCGACGGGCTCCCAAGTGTTGCTCTTCCTGGTTGTTTGTCCCAATACCTTTGCCATTAGACTGGCGAAGGGGAGCAATTGTTCTGCCGATGCAATAGCCAGTATCGTGACTGCTCGCGCCTGTATGTCTATTTTGTACCTGGTGGGGTTGGGAATTGCGGCTCTGTGTGGATTTATTCCAGCGAGTTGGTCGATGCTTGTGCTTATCGGATTCCTTTATCCGGTATTGATTGCTTTGGATGCTGGCTGGTTATTGCAGGCCCAAGAGAATCAACCGGCGCAGTATAAGTCTGGGGCTGTCTTGGCGGTTGTGGGATTCGCCTATGCTGCTATCTTTATCAGACCCGGAGGTTACGCTGCGGAAGATCTGACGTCTCGTATGCTTAGTACATTTGCGGGGTTGGCTGCTGCTTGGTGGTTCACTCGAAAGGGAACTCCATTCCGGTATATAAAACTGACGAAGTGGCGACGGGCCGTGAAGGCATTTTGGGAAAGTCGGATCTTACTATTAACGGAATTCGTAGTATACGTCTTTATCGGTCTCGAGTTACCCATGTTGGCCTATCTATCCACAGTCGAAGAACTGGGGATGTATCGAACGGCTGTTCAACTCGTTTCAGCCGGTAATTCGTTTTTAATCATGTTGCCGATGCTTTATTACCCTCGGTTTATAGAGTGGCGAAAGATCTCTTCCATTTACCTTTGGAAGATGCAGAAGCGTTTTTTCTTTGCTGCGGTAGTGGGCGTTATTCCGGTCTCACTGGTGACTTTGGCTGTTGGCCCGTGGGCTTATGGATTAGTCTTCGGAGCCGAGTTTGGTCCGGCGGGATTGCCGTTTGCGCTGCTTCTCGTGTCCAAACTGGTAGTGGTTATTAATGGTATTTTCGCTTGGGGTCTTTGGGCGCGTTCGAAAGATGGTGCGATGTTAGGGGTGATGGTTGTCGTAGCTGTCTTTAGTCTCTGTTCCAATTTATATTTTATTCCTCTTTACGGAATGCTTGGTGCGGCTTCCATCAACCTTGCCAGTGAAGTCTTGATGGTATGTCTTACTATCTGGGCAGCGAAAAAGAATATCCGTAAGGATGAATTGGATTTGTATGAGGCTGAGAATCGCTAGGCTTAGAGGGTCAGTCGACTTTTCGAAAATTCGAACGCTCGGCAAAGGTGATAAGCTCGGAACATTCCTAGCTATTTGGTTCGCTCACGGTGACTCTCCAGAAAACAGATGGACCTTTCGGATCAGGGGCTTTTAGGCTGATATGATTCACTCCCTCGATGGTGACATATTCGATGATTGGCTGAGCTGATTCTCCGTCAGTCGTACTCCAAATAGGAGTCCATGTACTTAGGTCTGAAGAGCTTTCCACCTTAGTGACAGCCGAGCGATTCTCACCAAGTGACAAACGCAGATCTCCATTCGGAAAAAGGGTCATGAAAGCACTGGTTGCGGTAGGTTCTAACGGGTTTGTGCCTGCAGCAAATTCGAATAGGTTGATCAATCCGTCTTTGTCGGGATCACTCGATTGAGCCGCCTTGAGTTCGTCTTCGAAATTGAAAGCCTCTTTCCAATCGTTATAGGTCGTAATCAGGGGTTCGACGGTGACCTTGAAGCTTTGTTGGACGGTCGAATTGTCCAAGTCCGTCGCTGTAATAGTTATCACGGTTTCGCCGGCATTTTCGGGTGAAGGACTTATCGACAATTGTCCATCAGAGCTAAGCTCAACCATAGCGATCGAGGAATCACTTGAGCTGGCGGTGAATCTCACGGGATAGATGAGTCTGGCGGATGTTTCCACGAAAGAGCTGCGGCTTAAGTTGGGAGCGCTTAGTGGCATGTCCGCAAACGCGCCGCTTCCCAATTCAAAAGACACATCGTAAATCGGAAGATTCGCAATTTCATCGGCAACGTTCATTCCATTGCCGATTACATCTGCAAATACGGTGAATCCGCCATTTTGTGCGTCTAGATTGAGTGCATTGTTTGCCGTATTGATAAACCAGGAGCTGGTAGCAGAGTTAGGATCGCCTCCCAGTTTGGCCATCGCAACCGTCCCACGGGTATTACTGATTCCCGGTTCATTTTTAACGGGGTCGAAAGCAGGCACATCTCCTATGGATTGTGTTGCGGTAAACTTGAAGGCACCTCCTTGTATGATAAAGTCAGGTACGGAACGATGGAAGAGGTTGTCATCAAAGTATCCGGCTTCGATGTATGCGATAAAGTTAGCGACAGTTAATGGAGCAAATTGGGGGAGTAGGGCGAAGTGAATCTCCTTTGTTTCTTCGCCAATTCGAACATCTAACTGGACTGCCGGATTGGAAACATCGGGGTCATTAAAATAGGTTTTCAGGTCCAACTCGAGGACATCACTGCCTTGAATTATAGTTTGATCCTGAAGAACCGCGTTGGATACTGGTGGCTGGTTTTGCCCGGGTAGAGCCATTGGTAGGCACCCTCCGATACAGATCAGGTAACGAAGTAGACATGACCTCGTTAGAAGATAACGGCAACGGTCAATCATTCACTGGGAAGCTCCAGAAACTCAAGCCACTGGGTTGAGTGCAGACTGCCACTTATTTTAGCTGTGTTGGTTAGCAGCTGTAGCATGTTAATTCCTGAAAAATTCATTTTAACCAAGATGTATACAGAATTACCTCGGTGGGAAGTCTAATGGTTGGAAACTCAAACCGCAGATTTCCAGTTGGTAGCCGTTTGTTGCGCGCTGAGCGGAAGGTTTGCTAGTCACCCTTGAGCGGGATCGGTTGCAGGCGAATTAATCAGGTATTTTTTGAAATGAATTGCCTTCCAAAAGGTTATCAGGGGTGTGTGTGACGATAAACGTTTCGAGTGACTGTCCTATGATCAGGTTGTTGCGAAAGTGGTTGCCAGTGGGAGCGACATTCTGGATTCCTTTTTCGTTCCAGTCCTTGTCTTTTCCATCGCCGATCAGGATACCCGGCCCGGCGGCATTGATGATGGTATTGTTCTCGATCATACAATTTCCGGCAGCCTGATAGTGGCCTCCCTGTTCTTTGGTCATTCCAAAAAGAAGCCTTATCCCTGTTCCCCTCGAATCGATGATCACATTATCGCTGACTTGGTGATGAGCCCCACTGAGGCGAATACCTCCTCGGCAATTTACCAGACGATTGGCTTCGATCCGGCAGTATGCGCCTCCACGCATAACTATTTCTCCATTGCAATCTGTGAAGGTGTTCCGGCGGTAGATATTTTCAGAGCACTTGTTACTGATGATTTCAGCTTCACCGTTACAGCGTAGGAAGGTGTTTCCCTCGACCAGCGTACCTACTTTGACATGCCCATAAGTGGGCTGATCCTGCCCGATCTTTATCGTTTCTCTTCCATTTCCACCTATTGGAGGGATGTCCTGGAAGTGGTTGTTCCGAATGATGTTTCCAAAGGGAATTCCAAGTTTCTTGTATGATTCGGTGATTCTCAGGTTTATGCTTCTCCCGGTGATATTGATGAAGCGGCAACCCTCGATGGTGTTCTCTTGGGAGCCTGACTCGATGGTAATCACTGCTTTTCTTCCTCCGCCATTCTGAAAACTGCATGTTTCTATACGACAGTTTTTCGACTGTGCCAATTCAATCGGACTATCTTCGTGGTCACAGTGATCAAACAGGAACCCTTTGAAGTAAATATGACGCCCACTGAAAAGAAAGTGTGTGCGACCCGTAAATGTAACTCCATCAGTGTTCAGTGGAAGAATACTTATTGGCTGACCCTCTCTGCCATGGCTGTCCAAACTAACTACCCAGCTGTCGTAAGTTCCGTCGGCAATAAAGATGGTGTCTCCCGGCTTTGCGGTTGAAATTACCTTTGTCAGCTCTCTGGCGGAAGCAACCAGTCTGGATTGTGCACCCGTCAGAACCGAGGATGCGACCATAACGAGGGGTACTACTAACCTTGAGAGTTTCCAGAAGTAATGGCTTGGTATTTGCACAAAAATTGAAGCTCAGCTTTGGCAAATTTAAATATGATAAAGCAAATCCACTGAGGCCTGGGCGTCGCGGTTCAATTTGTCGCACACCATGCGGCACAACGGGAAGATCATTTCGTCGCTAAGCGAGTAAAAGACCTGTGTTCCTCGCTTCTCGCGATGCAGAAGCCCGTTGTCGAAGAGTAGATGTAGTTGCTTGGAGACATTGCCTTGCGAAACCCCGACTCGGTTAACCAGCTCGCCAACCGTGAGGGCTCCTTCCTTGAGCTCCATAAGAATCTCCAAGCGGGTTGCATCGGAGAAAAGGCTAAACATGCGGGCAATTTTTTCTAATGCAGCCCGGTCCATTTTTTTATTGGAAGTCATAATGGATTTGACAAAATTACAGTAAATATGCGTATATGGGAATATTAGAAAACTTACAAGTATCTAATCAAAATTCAATACCTGTTAAATCTAACAGCAGGCAGTTTCGTAAACAAGATCAGATAAACCAAGTTCATTACCAAACAGTATGAAATCAGTTACCATCCTCAATTTAATCGGTGCTCTGGCCGCGCTGGTCATCATTCAATCAACCACTTTTGGGCGTGGCATGCCTGCCGAACAGCGGGATACGATCCATGGCCTTTTCGACTCGCATAATAAATTCCACCGGGAAGTTTCTCAAACCGAGGATGGTTATACGTCGAGGACAACGTCGGATGACCCCGAAGCAGTTAAGCTCGTTCAAACCCATGTGAAGCAGATGGAAGGTCGCTTAAAGGAGGGGTTGATGGTACGGAGCTGGGACCCCGCCTACGTGGAATTCGTCAATCATTATGACGATATAGACATTCAGATCACTAACATCGACAACGGGATTTCGATTGTGGCTATTGGCAAGACCGAGGAGGCCAAGGAAGTGGCGCGGAATCATGCGGGTATCATTAGTAAATTTATAGACCACGGCTGGGCGGAGCACGACAAAACGCATGCCACTGTATATGGCGCCTCGCAGACTACTCAGGAGATGGGTGAAATGGGAGGCCCGTCCTGTTGTCAACAGGACGGCCAGAAAGGAGAAACATGCAACACTGAGGGAGACGTAGGTTGCATGATGGGAGCCAAAGCAGAGGGCAAAGGAGGAAACGGAATGTCCTGCTGCCAGCAAGCTGGTTGATGATTGCGGACCCCTGATTCAGTGAAATCAGGGGTCTGTAATTAATTGTAAACTATGTCACGCAACTGATGGCTGTGGTGAAGTCCTAATGTACATTGAAAGAGATTCGATGAATCTGCGGTTTCGACTGGTTATTCTGTTTTACTTCGGAATTGCCTGCCCAGTATGGGGGCAACATCAAACGCCGACGCTGACGGAGCCCTTCGTCGATGGGGTAATCCCTTATACGGTAGAGATCCGGGAGGTCTCACTCGCGCCTGCTCCCGTGCCAAATATCCACTCGATTGCAGCTGCCGAATGGCAAGGACAATGGGTGCTTCTGGGGGGGGCGGACAAATGGTCTACATGGGATGACGGGCATGAACGCCTTTGATCCGGCTTATGAAAATCGCGAGGTATGGGTCATCGACCCGGTAGGCAAACTAAGCTGGCATAAGAGTCTTGAAGGTTCCTCGGCCAGTGGTCTCAGCCAAGATGTCGTTGATTCCTTGAGCGCAGTGAATACGCAGTTCTACCTGGATGAGTCCCGCTGGCTAATTGTAGGTGGATATGGGTACAAACGCTCAGTGGCTGATCATGTTACCTACAACTCTCTCACAGTTATCGATTTACCTGGTCTCGTTGGGTGGGTGAAGGAAGACGCCGGATTTGAGAGTTCCCTTGCAGCCGATCACATTGAGAAAATTAGGGATAACTATTTTCAGGTAACGGGTGGCGGACTGGAGCGCATCGGTGATGAATACCAACTTATATTCGGGCAGAACTATTCCGGACGTTACCGTCCATTCTTAGATGGCATCTACACGAAGCAGGTTCGTCGCTTTCTGGTCGATGATAGTGAAACGCTCGCAGTTCCATCGGGGTCAAAGATTTCCACGGCTCAAAACGATGCCTTCCGTCGCCGTGATTTGAATGTGGTAACCATTCTCGAACGAATAAATCCAAATGTATTTGAGGAACGCGCGCTGGTTCTTTCGGGTGTTTTTACGCCTGAGACAGGAGTCTGGACGGCGCCCGTTCTTATCAGCCCGAACGGGAGTGTCGTCATGGAAGATCCCCTGGCCGACTCCACGCTGAAGCAAGCCTTCCAAGTCTATCATTGCTCCAAGGTCAGCCTCTATAATCGGGTTACCAGCGAGGCGCATGTACTGCTCTTTGGTGGATTAAGCGTGCTTGAGCGTGATCTGCAAACCGATGAGTTTATCCGTGACGATCAGGTGCCGTTTACGAACCAGTGCAGCCTGGTTGTGCGAGGTGCGAATGGCCAGGTAAGGCAATACTGGCTGCCCACGCGTTTCCCTGATATCCGGCTTGGAGGGAAGGAGCTGCGTTTTGGCACCAATGCGGAGTTCTTCTTTTCAAAGCATGTAGCCAGACTGCATCCCAAGGTGATTGATCTCGCCTCCATCGAATCGCCCACTGTCATTGGACATATTCTGGGGGGCATCTTTTCGGATGCCGGTAATAACGGAAATACTGGCGCCTCTGGTCGCATATTTGAAGTCACGCTCGTCCCAACCACGACCGATGCCGGAGTGTCCGTTGTAAAAATACCCAGTCTGCAACTCAAATGGGATACTGTTAGCGGGCAGGCAGATCTGATCGAAGATTCCACAGACCTTTTCGCCTGGGAGGAATTTACGGGGACTCTAACTGACACCCATACCTTGCCACTTGTTGATCCCGGAGAAGTGCACTTTTACCGCCGACTTACGTCAAAGGTAACGACTCCTTAGGATTTCTAGAAAGGTAGATAGGTCTGATTCGGCGAGGCGCACTATTTTTCCATCAGATACCAGGAACGGAAGGGAACTACACCTATTTCGTGTGCCCATTGCTCCCATTGATACATCATATAGGCGGCTCGATTTCGTTCCTTTCTCGCTAGGTCGTTCATCTCAGTTCGATCTTGCTCCATGTCGTAGAGCTCCCATTTGCCGGTGGTAAACTTGGATACGAGCTTCCACTTGCCATCGCGAATAGCGCGATTGCCTTCGTGTTCGAAGAAGATGGGTTTTCCTCGCTCAAGAGGTCTTCCTTCGACGGCGGGACGCAGGGAAATTCCCTCTAAAGGGATGAGCTTATGGCCGTTGTGAAAAGTGGGGTAATTGGTGCCTGAGTAATCAACAGCCGTTGCCATGAGATCAATCAAGTGAGTGGGGGTATCGTAGAGCATCCCTTCCGGAGTCTTGCGAAATGCATTTCCCTTGCCGGAAAAGCCCTTCGGCCAATGAACGATTAAGGGTGAGCTGATTCCTCCTTCATGAGAATAGTGCTTATATTCCTTGAAAGGTGTATTCGAAACATTGGCCCAACTCTCACCATAACCGATTTCTGTTTCCGGAGGTCCCGGCATAACGCCTTCACCGCGGCGGAGTGGGTAGCCATCCCGTGATTGAGGAGGGATCATCTCAGTTTGTAGTTCGTCTTTTCCCATGGGTGGGAGAGTCGGAGTACTCGGTCTTTCAAGCGGTCCCACTCGTTGGTTGCGTCCAAAGGTTTCTGCACAGCCTCCATTGTCCTGAAGAAAAATGATCATCGTGTTTTCGTAAAGGCCCGTGTCTTTGAGGCCTTGCACGATAGTGGCGATGCCCTGATCGAGAGAATCAACCATGGCGGCATAGACTTCCATGAGGGCGCTTTCCCAGACCTTGTTGTTCACGGAATCCCAATCACCGACCTGTGGTGATACTTTCCAATCATCCGGCAGCAGTTGAAGTTCTTTCAAGCGTTTGACGCGAGCTAGACGGGTGGGTGTGTAGCCGTCGTCGTACTTGCCATCGTATTTGGCAATATCCTCAGGGTGCGCATGCATGGGCCAGTGAGCTGCGGTGTAGGATACGTAAGCAAAAAACGGGCGAGTGCCGTGGTTCTCCTTATGATCCTTTAGATAGGTGACCATGTTGTCAGAAATGGCATCCGTGTAATACCAGGTGCGTTCAGGGGTATATTCGGGATCGTTTTCAGGTGTGATATAATCGTTCCCGCGCGCCAGGCCGCAGGGATCCCAGAGTGATCCTGCCCCGTGAATGGTGCCAAAGAATTTATCAAAACCCCGTTGCAGTGGCCAGTTTTCCTTGGGTGGATTTTCCTCGGCGTGGTAGTAAGGGGTTACGTGCCATTTGCCGCTCATGTAGGTGCGATACCCGGCGGGTTGAAGGGCTTCGGCGATTGTGAGACATTCCTGGTTTAAGTCTCCTTGATAGGTGGGTAGACCGTAGTCCTCCATCATGTGACCGATACCTGCCTGGTGGGGATATAGTCCGGTCAATAGGGACGCGCGGGTGGGGCAGCAGCGGCTTGTATTGTAGAATTGGGTAAAGCGAATACCATCCTTTGCGAGGGTATCGAGCATGGGGGTATCGATTTCTCCACCGTAGCATCCGATGTCGGAGTATCCCATGTCGTCCGACATGATGATCATAATATTGGGGCGCTCGGCTGCATTGAGACTTAAGGCCGAAACTACTAGCGTAAAGAAAGGCGCGAATTGGAAGAATTTGGAGATCATTATCATGCTATGAAATGCTAAACGTGGGGGGGGCGGCAATTGAGCATCGTTGCTCTCATCTTATCAGATAGGTCGAACGTAAGGTTCTACTGCTCTGGCTCCTTGAGTGGCAGAAACGAAATCGTTTCGTTTACCTGTATCCTCGAATAGATACAACGCATAGCCTCCAAATCCACCACCACAATATTTATGGGCCAACATTCCATCGACGACTTCGAGTGGCTCCATGCCTTCTTTGAGTTGCATTTCATGGTAGAGTCTTGTGCCCGCTGCGAGCTTTTGGATATCTTGTTGCTCAACTCCCTCCGCGGCGATCTTGCTGGATGCGACGATCATGTCATAGTCGCGCTCGTCTTCGCTCATTCCAGGAGTATCATGCTGGGTACCAGTGTAAAAAACGGCCATACGACCTTTGAGCATGGAACCATCTCGCTTGATACTGAGGTCCGGGCGTGGGCCACTTCGCCATACACAGAGACCCGATTCGCGGATAATCGCTGGATCTTGCCAGCCGACGCCAAGGGCGATTTCACTTTGGACACCGTTTTGGCCATTAAGAAGCGCCCAGGCTCCACTTCCACCCAGACCTGACCGTTGTTCATAGTCCCATTTTCGTAGTGAAACCATTGGCGTTATAGAGCAGTTGATTATAAATCCGCCTTCTCGAGCATGTCTCGGTACGTCGAGCCAACCACCTGCAAAGTCTACGCGCAGCGGTGCTTCATCCGGAGCCTTGATCCATTTAACGATTCCGCTGGAAGAGACTGGTTCAAATTTGGGAGGAGTCTTGGGCAGCTTGAAGTAGACAGCACCAATCTCCTCGCAAAGCGCCTTTTTGATGTCCGCATATTGGTCATCTTCGGTCACGGCCAGGATATCGGGTCTGATTTCGCGGAAATGATCCTGGAAATCGAGTCCGAGTTCCTCATTCGCTCCGATTACGACATCGTCAACCATATCAAGGGCGGCAATTAATCCCCGCTTGTGGTTCTCTGGAAGTGACGAGCGGCGTTCCTTGTGATGCCAGAGAATCTCATCGGATGCAAAACAGATGGTTAGGTGGTCTCCGAGAGCCTTCGCTTCCCGAAAAAATTGTACGTGCCCAGCATGGACAATATCATAGCATCCTGAGACAAAAATTTTCTTCATGATTTAGGAAATAATTAAACGGGCTTGGATGCCAACTTCTTTTGAGTGGGTTGCTATTTGGAGGACCTATTTTAATTGCGCTCTCACAAACTCAGGCAGCCGTTGGTGTAGGTTAACCTCTTTATCGTTGTAAAGCTGCGGTCCTTGTGTGCTGCGGCCTCGCTCGATTTGTTGTTTCAAAATAGCCACCATAGTATCGACTCGGTCAGGATATTTCGAAGCCAGGTTGTGGTCTTCGTGAGGATCGTTCTTTAGATTAAATAACTGAACGAAGGGCGGCTTCAGGAAGTCCTCTTTAGAAGCCTGTTTCCCAAACTCATTCATCGCCGCTGGCCAGGCATTTTCCGGAACCGGGGTGTTGCCGTGTATGCCCTTGGCGCCACTGTCTGGTGTCAGACACAGTTTCCAGTCACCATCCCGAATGACGAACGACTCCATCGCGGATTGCATGATTAGGTTGTTTCGTTGTGTATTTGATTTATGATGACGAAGTATCTTTGCAAAGCTGATTGAGTCCGGTGCGTGTTGAGGATCGAGTTTGTGTTCTACAATATCTGCAAATGTAGCCATGAGATCGTTTAATCCGACTAGGGCGTCGCTGGTGTTCCCGGGTTTGATCACGGCCGGCCAGTGAGCTATGAGTGGGACTCTCAATCCACCTTCGTAGACCGAAAATTTGTAACCACGATGAGGGCCGCTTGGGTAGTGACCTGATTGCTCCATGAGTCGAATTTGACCATAGGTTGCGGGAAGAATATTTCCAGCGTAAGAAGCAGGGCCGTGGTCTGAGGAAAATAGAACCAGGGTGTTCTTATACAGGTCTTGTTCCTTAAGGGCCTTTATCACGCGTTCAACGGCGTGGTCTACCTCCATGACGAAGTCTCCGTATACACCGAGGTCACTTTTCCCCTGCCAATTGACACCGGGGCTGGTCGGAGTGTGTGGGGCTGTTAATGCGAGGAATAGGAAGAATGGGTCCTTGGTCGATTGGTTGCCAATATAGGTTTCCGCTTCGCGGTAGAAGGTCTCCAGCACTTCGTGATCTTCAAAATCCTTTTCTGCATCGCCGACTCGATTGAATGCGCTCCATCCTTTTTGGGCGGTGATTTCCCCCTGCCATACATTGTTTCTTGCGTATGCATAAGGATACATATCGAGCGAACCGGGAAGTATAAAGCTATCGTCGAATCCGAATTGTGGTGGGCCAACCTTTAACGGCCTCGAATAATCGACATTCGTTTCGTGCTGTACTTCGCCATCTTTGGTTGTCATAACGGTTCCGAGATGCCATTTCCCAACGTAGCCGGTTTTATAGCCAGCCTGTTGAAACATATCCCCCAGCGTATGTCGTTCAGACGGGTTGATTTGTAGACCGGTAAACCCCCAAGGCCCACCGCGTTGAAACCGTTGGTTGCGCCAGGGATAACGACCGGTCATGATAGCCAGTCGAGTAGGTGCACAGACTGAGGCGCTTACATGTGCATCGGTAAAGCGAAGACCTCCCCGGGCCAACCGATCGATATGGGGGGTGTCAATGAGGCACCGGTCACCACCGTATACTTTAGTGTCACCGATGCCTAGGTCATCGGCCAGTATGAAGACGATGTTGGGTCTTTCGGCTGCTGTTAGCGACAGGCATAAAAAAAACAGCAGGGATGGGAGATTGTATTTGAGGTACATTTGTATGGGGGATGTTCTATTCACTGATTTGTCGGTTTTAGGCCCTCCTTGATAGTCCAGTTTCCCGTATCAGGGTTACCAGTACGTAATGTGTAAGTAGCTTCTGAATCAAAAATACGGGGTCGAAAAGTATCTCCTGCCGGGCGCAGGGTGTACTCGATGTCTCCAGTCGAATCGTTGATGACCTGGACGACGGGTTTATCAGTCAGGTCAACTTCTGGAAGATAGCCTTGGGCTGTTCGGTTATAGTTATCAGTTTGTTGAATCGCAATGGGCCACCCTGCGTAAGGACGGCCTTCTTCGCCGTTTCCTCCGGGGCCTGCATAGGACGGCCAGGCGGTTAAGGTTATCTCGTGAGTTTCTCTATGGAAATGTACGATACCATAGCCAGGGTTGCGGTCATGGAACCACGTGGGTTCCCGTTTGGTTTGTTTCTGCGGATTGGCTGTCGCGAGCATCGTGAATTTGTTACCCTGGCCATCGTGAAATTTTCCGGCGTAGTTACGTGGATCAAAGGAGAAGCCGTCACCTTCCATATTCCCGATAAACGTTTCGTCAATGACACCCGGTTCTTTGGGCATCCACAGCCGTGACCAACCTGTGCTTGCGGCTGGTACGCAGAACGCAACGCTTCCGCTATCGTGTTCCTCTATGCCATAGCGAATCGTTGAGCCGAGGTGTTGATCTCCCGCAACGTGAGGAGCGAACGCTTTACGAAGTAGATGAACTGCGCGATCCCGTGCCTCCTGGGGCCATCCGTTGGAGTCCATGTCGTGGGAGGGTTCAGTAGCGTTGGAAGGCCAGACGCCAGGTGCTGGAAAATTTGCGTCCGAGTAGCGGTCCCAGGGTTCATCGTTGTTCAGTCCATCGGTAGCGGCCGTATTGAATACGGTTTGGCTAACAGCGCATTTCATCCAGGTTCCTTCTGACCAATCGGCGGCCCATTGTTCGAGAAAGGCTTCCTGTCGTTTGCCGAGTAGATCTGCGTTCGCGCTTATCGTTCGAATGTGGGCGGTATCTTTAGCGTAAGCCGGATCTTTAAAATAGCCGTTGTACACGTCGGTATCCGTGTGAATATTGGCGGGTGCTGATTTCCATTTTCGGTCTTCCAAAACGGCAAAGGAAACCCCTGCGTACTTCACGTCGGTGTAATAGGTTTCGATCCCCTGTTTGACCGGAGACCTGTCTGGTGACGGTGGAAGGTGACCGCACTGTCCGTGTTGCACCAGGTTTACAAACTGAGGTGGCATCTTGTAACCGCCTGAATCTTGTGCCGCTGCGCCCGTTTTCCCGGCGTCGGTCGCCTTGCCGGACTCGCCCCAGACGTTGCCATGAAAGACATCGTGGTCGTCGTTGATGGTCATACAGGCGGTGTTGGCCAACAACTCTCTGAACGCCAAGCCATGAAGAAACCAATGGTGAAAATAGTTCAGTCGAGATTCCTCCAGGGGTGAGGTTACTATACCATAGCCTCCTGCACCCTCGTAAAGCTGGTCTCCCGTAAATGCGAGTATATCGGGTTGTATTTTCAACATCTGAGCTACCGATCCGGCATAGGGGTAACCAGTCCAGTGCATGCAATTAAATGAGCCCAGAACGACATCACGTTTTAGGGGTTCCGCACGGATGGTTCCTTCAAAATATTGAGTATAGAAATTCCCGTCAAATCCGGTGCCTTTCCAAACGATACGGTAAGGAACGTCTTCCTCTATATTCCAGTGATGCACGGTGAACAATGCCGTGCTGGATGGACGATCATACTTGCCTATCGTTACCGTTTCCCAATCTCCGTTTGTGAGAATTTCGAGATCCAGTGACTGGACATACTTTTCTTCTAAGGGTGCCAGTTGGGCATTCATTCGCAGCGTTCCGGAGGACGTTAGAAATTGATTGAATGCGATAGGCCCAAATTGACGCTCCGGTGTTTCGACGATGCCTGGTCCGGATCCCTGGAGCTTATCAAACCAATGTGCCAGGCTCCCCGTATCATTTCCTTTGCCGTCATCAAATCGGCCTTGATCGTTCGGCACTCCATTGTGTGAACTCAGCGCAAACAGACCGTCAATTTGAGCAATTGGCAGAGTCGTATTTACGGAAATGGATCGAGCCTTATCGGTCGCCGTGAGGGTGAGCTTGGCTTGATTTCCGGATACCTGGGAAGTGAGTGTGAGTGTCAGGTCATTCCAGTCTCTGAGCCCCGGCATGTCAGTGCTTGTCTGATCGATGAAGAGCTTTCCATTCGCGGTAATTCCGGCTGCTGTTCCAATACAATGGATCATCTGGTTCTTCCAATTATCGGTGTGGATACGATTGCCCTTCAGGCCCAGCTTGAATCCGCCCCAGCCGGTCTTTCCTGTTTGGGCGGCGTGCAACTGCCCCATGTGCACCGTTAAGGAAAAGCCTTTGGATGCGTCTATCGAATAGGTTGTAACAACAGCCGATCGATTTCCACCCGGATGAGTCACCTCAATTCGGCCGTTTGCCTGCTGCCAATCCCGGTAGGAGTTTTGCCAGAAGTGTCGACCGATCCATCTTTGCGTCAGATCTTCGGACCAATCGAAGTGAAATGTCCTGGCAGAAACTGAACTGACCAGGACTAGGGTAGCAAACGCTAAGAGTAGCTTCATGTATTCATTGTTCAAAAGAAGCATCAATAACTCCACTCCAAAGAATGAGTTTCGATACCGCGTTGTTATTCTTGGTCGCCGTCTTTTTGGGGAATTCTCAATTGACGACTATCACAGTTTTATGAGGGTAGGTTAGCGTAGAACTGGGCTATTCGCCCAACCACTGGCACGCATTGGCCAAAATCTGTATAACTTCTTCTTGTTTGAAGATCGGATACGTTTCGTGCCCCGGTCGGAAGTAGAAGATTCTACCATTCCCGATGTTCCAAACGATACCGCTGCGAAACCGTTCTCCCGTTTCCCAGGTTTCCTCGAAGATCACCTCGTCGGGGTCAGGTATGTGGAAGGGTTCATTGTACATCTCAGTCGCCGGAATCTTAAATGACGAAGGCAGTCCCTGCACGATGGGGTGTTTGGGAGACTTTACAACGATAGTACTCGGCGCACCGTCTGCCCGGAATTCCGGGAAACAACACCAGGGGAGATGAATGAGTCCATGTACGGCATCTTTGCCTTTTTTGTATCCGTAGTAGGCGGGTGTAAGTACGCTGCCACGCATGGGAGCAGATCGCTCCTTGGGAGGATCTACCGTTTCGTAAGTGATCTTTTTTCCCGAGTTGTGCGTCTCAATATAGGCGAGACCTTCCTCGATGCTTCGGCCATTCATGAGCTCTACAAAGGGTCGTGCCCAGTGTGCGGAGTGGAGGACGACGATGTTTAATTCTCCGTTACGAACAAGATCAGCAACTTTTTTTGCATGATCCCAAGTTACGTCACTATGGCGCGCATGTCCCCACCAAAGCACTACATCTGCCCAAGCCAGATTCTCGTCGGATAACCCTTGGTGGGGATCGTCGAGTGCCACCGAACGAAATACTAAATCATCAGTGATCGCGTCCATGTGGTGAATGACCTCATTGCCCAGCCAGTTGTCGTAGGCTTGCTCTTGGCGCGGTTGGCGTTCGTCCCACATCAGGACATTGACAGTGGCGGCCGACGTGATGGTGGAAACCGCGGATGATAATATGAGGAAGACGAAGAGACTGGGTTTCATAGCTTAAGGATATTATTTCGGTGCGAATTAGGGATGTTGATCGAGCCACCGTTTCTGGGCTGGGATGAATAGAGCTCTGTTAAGGTCTGTGCCGGGTCCAATGGCGGGCCAGGGTAAGTTACCCCAGAACGCTGGTTTCTCTTTGTAAAAGAGCGATGCGGGAAGTGAGGTGTGCTTGTCAGCATCGTGAGTTACGTTTTCTGAGAGTAATGAGTTCTGGAGTAGGGACGTAAACTGTACGGTGATATCCGGTTTTATACCACCTTCGACGATTATATTGCCAATGACCCGAGTGTGGTGTGAGTGATCACGGATTATGATGCCCTCGTTGATGTGGTTCCTGAAAAGCGTGGTATTAGGTCCGGTGGGGCCCCAATGGTCAGCGATATCGACGAATTCAACTACGTTGCCTTCGAAGAGATTTTGATGGGGGTAATGACCGTGAAGCGAGATGTCGCAGAGGAGCTTGTCTCCTTCGGGTTCCCGCCGTCTCTGGAATGAATAATTGTAGGCAAATACATTTCCATTGGAACCTTTCTTAGCCATGAGTGAGTGGCGTAAATTGTGAGTGATGTTGTTCACGAACAGGCAATCAACCGCGATGTTGCCCGCAACCAGTCCATAACCACTACCCCCGCTTCCGTAGCTGAATGCGTGATGAACGGTATTACCTTCCACGGTGATGAAGCGACTCCGGTTTATCCAGATGTGTCCTCGTGTTGTCATGTAGGACGAGCAGTCTTTTACCCAGCAGTTGAGTGCCTTCTCAAAGCCGATGCTTCCATCGGGTGTGTTGTCCACGCGCTCCAATGCAATCCCCTCGAGTCCAGCGTTTTCTATAGGAATGACCTTCCGAACCCGTGGATTCAGTTCTTTGAAGTAGTCAAGCCGGAGAGGGGTATCGATGGTTAGTTCGTCGCCGGAAAGGCCGGTGACTCGGACCAGTTGCCCCAGCGCTTGTTCTGCCCAAGGACGTTTCCAGCGACTCTCGGTATACATCATGAATGGATCATTTTCTGAGAATATTTCGATAGTATCCCCGATTCGGATACCGGTAAGGTTGCTGCAGCGGATCGTTTGGGCGCTTTTGAAATGATCGCCTTCCAAGGGGCGGCCTTCCTCCTCTTGGGAACCTTCAAAACGAACCGATCCACCTGCTGGCATTTCAAACGGGACTTCCATCTCGGGGAGCTTGAGATCGAATATGAGTTTGGTGGCGTTGACCCCTGCGCCCCTTAGAACGACACCGCTCTTCATGTAGAGAGGTTTGTCTAGTTTGTATTCACCTTTTGGCAACAATACCGCTCCGGGTGTTTCAATGGAGTTAATCGCTGTTTGAATTGTCGATGCAGGATTTTCTTTGTTCAGGAGGTCTACCCCAGTAATGGTCTTCTTCACCCTGACATCAGGGATGCCTCCTCGTACGCCGGCGTCCCAAGTCGGAAGGTCTTCAAATTTCCAGGGCTCCGGTAAGATGGGTGCACTATTCACCAACGTGGAAGCTGTCAGTAAGAGTGCAAGGGTTAGGTGGGAAAGCGAAATGGGTTTCATTGGGAAACTTATTGGTTGCATCTACTGGACTGCATCAAGCTCGGTCAAAACGGACTCTCGCCAGTGGGTGAGTTCTGAAGTCATTCTAGCTGCGATTTCTGGATGTTGACCATAGAGGTCCACTTTTTCTGCCGGGTCCTTTTTAATGTCGTAAAGCTGCATGCCTTTCTGAGTTGCAATGAGTTTGTAGCGGTCTTCCATCCAGACCGATTCTTTGGCATCACGGTTCAGGAATCCGATGGGTTTGGTTCGTTCAGTTTCTTTACCTTCGATGAATGGCCAGAGACTGGTTCCGTCGTAGATACGATCATCTGGTAGATCGATTCCCAGGCTGCTGAGAATAGTAGGAAAATAGTCGGAAGTCACCGCAGGGGTATTAATGACGGTCGGCTGTTTCACTTTGTTCGGCCAAACCATCAATCCCGGAACACGGATACCACCTTCCTGGATGGAGAGTTTATATCCGGACAGATGTCCGGCTGATCCGACATGCCTTGGAGATCCCTGGCGAGCGGGACCGTTGTCGGAACAAAACCAGAGCATGGTGTTATCTGCGACGCCGAGTTGTGACAGCTCATCACGAAGTCTGCCGATCTGCTCATCCATGGCCGTGATACAAGCATAGTAGTGCTGCGCGGGTTCGGGCTGGTCTTGATACCATTTTCGGTACTTATCACCACCGACTACCGGGGAGTGAGGCGTGTGAAACCAAATCACCGCGAAGAAAGGTGTCTTTGCTTTTACTGCGTCCTGAATAAATGGAATCACACGATCCATGATCACTCGCGAATCGTCGCCTTTTGTATTAACCGTTACCTCTTGTCCTTCGCCGACGAAGTAGTCGTTACCGTATTCGGTGCCTTTGAGGGCTATGACTTTTGGGTCTTCGAGCTCTTTCTCTTTAATGGGGCCAGGGTGGAGGAGTGGATCCCAGGTGGGGACTTTTGACTCGGTGACAAAACTCACGTCGACATCCCGTTCCCACGGTGGGCAGTAGTATTTTTCTGGGTCATCCGCGAACGCGCCCCAGCGTGTCTGGTCACCCTCTTCACGAGATAAGGTTCCGAGGTGCCACTTCCCAAAATGGCCGGTGGTGTAGCCTGCTTGTTTAACGACTGTTGTAATGGGGATTTCCGTTTCCTCGAGTTTCCCTTTCATGGCAAATGTGATTCCAAACCGGTAGGGATTGCGCCCCGTGTAGCAGCTGCCGCGGGTGGGAGAGCACATGGCTGCGGCTGAATAGAATCGGTTGAAAGTTACGCCTTCGGCACTCATCTGATCCAAGTTGGGCGTTTTCAATATCGGGTGGCCGTTGTAACCGGTGTCTCCCCAGCCGAGGTCGTCCGCCATCATCAGAATGATATTGGGCTTACTCGAATCGGATTCGGCGGATACTTCGTAGGCCCCGATCAAACAGGTGAGCAAAGAGAGGTAGATTCGCAGAGCAGGATTTTTGATCATGTTATAAAGGTATGGTTTTGCCCATCCGGATGTTTTCTTAACGTTGGACGGCTCCTCCGAGGGGCGAATCCGGGGTAGAAATTACATGAGATTCATCGTTATACGCAAACGGGTCATCGTCGAGCTGATAGACCTCGTAGTCGTCATACCAACCCTTAGCAGCCGCCATTAATCGGATTGAAAAGAAACCATCACCCAAAGGCTCATCGTCTGTCCAGTTGATCACGGTCTTTCCATCGCATTTGAAAACTACGCGACCGTTCCATCTAATCAGTTCCAGCTGTACCTCCCGGTCCAGTGCATAACGAGGTAGGTCACCCAGCGTTTGGGCGGTGAGCTTTCGTCCTGGTGCTCGGCGCATATGGGAACTCCCGCGAGGGCCTGACCAATAACTGATGCGGTAATTTTGTAGGTCCCCGGACATGTATTGACCGCCGAGGCCATAACGTGGCGCCAGTGCCGGATCGAACACGTCTTCCCCGTTAATACCCCGAGCACTGAAAGTAAGCATGTGGAGAGGATTTGGGTTAGCTGGCTTAAACTTCAGGCGAATGAGGAAATTCTCCGGGTGTCGTTGTTTGTTCCAGAATTGGAGATGGCCTCCGTTGAAGGATGAGGAGGTAGGTTTTTTTAGAATATATCTGGGCAGATTTTCCGGTTCCCGTTCTCTCACCCATTGTTCGATAAATGGGTAGTAGTTTCTTCCTCCCGGTTCAATCAGATCGATTTGATCGCTAACCTTTTCCAGGTCTGGCAACCACTTGGAATAGAGTAGTAATCGGCCTTCATCGATCTGAGCAACACCGGGACCTTCCATGACCCAGTCTTTCAGTGCTTCGGTGGAATCGAACGAATTATGATAGACTAGGGTTGCATTAGACGCCTCCCCAGCGAATGGAAATAGGAGTATCCACAGTAGGGTAGATAGGTATTGGGAACCTCGGTACATACACAGATCGTTCAATTGGGCTTCACGTCGTGAGCCCAGTCTTCGTGAAGTGCTTTTAAATGAGCGACCAGCTTCGGTTGTTCCTTGGCGTGATCTTTTACTTCCGGGTTTGGTTCCGCTAGGTTGTGGAGTGAATAGCTTCTTACTTTGGTCTTCTTGTTTAGGTCGGAGATGAGCTTCCAGTCTCCCTCACGGACCGCCCATCTGTCTTGCCAATCGAAATGCAAAACTGAGTGTTGGGTAGGTGCTGTTGGATTGTTGAGTATCGATAGCATGGATCGCCCATCCAGTTTCTCCTCTGGTCTCCCCAACCCTATCATATCGATGAGCGTTGGCATCCAGTCCATTACGGTGACCACTTGATCCCGAACTTCACCCTGAGGAAGTTGCTTGGGATAGCTGATGATTGCGGGGACGCGAATGCCTCCTTCGAAATAGTTGCCTTTGTGTCCGATCCATTTACCCGTGTAGCCTCCGCCGCCGTGTGAGAGGTAATAGTAGCCAACGGGATAACCACTGCTATGGTTTTCTACAGTGACTCCTTTGTTGTTCTCTTCGGAATGACCATTGTCGCTGCTGAATATGATAATCGTGTTTTCGCGGATACCTGATTTTTCCAGCTGATCAACGATTCGACCAATCTGGTTGTCGACGGTAGCAACGACGCGAGCATAGGACCGTCGAGGCATTTCAAGATCTGCGAAGGCGTCTTTGAACTGGCTTTCGGGTTGTTCTGGATAATGTGGCAAGTTGAAGGAGACCATGGCGAAAAAGGGATCCTCTTTATGCTCGTCGATATACTGAATCGCCTCATCGACCATCATCTCCGGGAAGTATTCGCCCTTACGCCAGATCTCTTCATTGTTTTGGTAGAGATCATGGTAACCTTTCCCATGCATGAAGTGGTGGGTGTAATTTTCGATAAATCCAGAGAGGTGGCCGAAGTGGTAGTCGAACCCTTGATCGAGCGGGCCATGCCCTTTTTTGGCTCCCAAATGCCATTTGCCAAACAGAGCGGTTTTGTAACCAGCCTCTTTGAACACTTCCGCCATGGTGACTTCCGAGGGAAACATATTGGCGTTTTTGCTATCTGCGCCATTCCGATCGCCTTGTAGCCAACTTTGAACTCCACCGCGATTGGGGTGGCGCCCGGTTAGCAAGGCGGCCCGAGACGGACAGCACACCGTATGCGCATAAGCCTGCGTAAACCGCACGCCGGTCTCGGCCAGCTTATCCATATGGGGTGTATGTAGGTCCGTGGCTCCATAACAGTTAACATCCAGTGTCCCCTGATCGTCCGTGAAGAGAATAAGGACATTGGGTCGTCCGTCTCTTGCTGAAAACAATGACAGGCTAAAAGCGCAAAACACTAATATCTTTATCGTGATCTTAATCATAATCGGAAGGGTTTGTTATTGGGCTTCTCGTTGGAAGACGAGTTACTATAGAAAGTTGAAAAAGGGAGGTTGAAAATTAGAAATGTAAAATTGGTTCTGAAGAGAGTTCATTTGGGCTTCCTAAGGTTATTCTTCGCAGTGATGAGAGGTCTTCCGATGATATTACCGAGCCGAGTTTTCGGAGGTGCATCTACGACCTTTCCAATCCTCGCAGCAAACTCCAGCATCCTGTTCTTAATATCGCTTCGCTTAGTTTTCATTCTTCAATTTCCAATCTACCTTCTGCGGTTTATTGCAAGGCGTTCGAACGCTGCTGCGCATTTTTAAAACTATCTCCGTTTGTTCCAAACGGCACAATGCTGTAAGAACTGTCCGATTGCTGGATCGCCCGATAGTCATCCAGCTTTTCCTGAAGAAAGGCACGGGTATTGGCATAACGGTCGGAGTCTTCAACCACGTCCATGTTGTAACGGGTTTCGTCGCTTGTAACGGGGACCTCATAGAACCGTCCATCTTCGTGAAGACGAAATCGATCATTGCGAACGAAGTAACAATCACCTTCAAACGCCATATTGAAAAAGTCCCGGTCTGTTCCGTTAGTGCCATAAAGATTATGGGAAAGATCCATACCATCAATTTCATGGTGTAGTTCGATTCCGGCTATGGAGGCGATGGTGGGCAGGACATCCATTAGAGTAAAGAATGAGGTGCGTTTACCAGCTGAAATGCGCCCGGGCCAATGAGCAATGAAGGGTACGCGTGTTCCGGCTTCGTTCATGGTTCGCTTGCCTCCTCGCAAGTGAAAATCACCCAGCTGGCTGACCAGATTCCCCCCTGTTCCATTGTCTCCGGTAAAAATGACCAGGGTATTCTCGCTGATGCCAAGCTCTTCCAGCTTTGCTAAGAAACGCCCAACGATTCCGTCCATGTAGGTTACCATGTGTCCGGCCTTGCGCTCGTTCTTTCCAAGATCATTCGGGAAGTTACTTTCTGCGAGTTCCTTCAATCCGGGTGGGTTGATGAGTGGGCCATGAATGAGGTTCATTGGAAAGTAGGCGAGGAACGGCTGCTCCTTGTTCCGGGTCATAAATTCGATGAGAAAGTCCGCATAGTAATCGGGACCAAAGACCTCCTTTCCGTGAACCACATGCTTTCCGTTCTCCCAATTGTGGGGACCGTAATACCGGCTGGGGCGTTCGCCGTCCCAGTATTGCACCCACAAACAATGCTCATCAAATCCATGCGAAGTCGGTTGATCGGGGTAGGTCTGGAAATCGCCCAAGTGCCACTTTCCAGCGATGGCTGTTTTGTAACCGGCATCTTGAAATACGTGCCCGAAGGTTTTGATATGCACGGGAAGCCGGTTCTTCTTTTCCGGATCAAGTGGACTGTCCATACGCTCCATGATTCCCGTACGATTGGGATACAACCCTGTCAAAATCATTGCCCGAGTCGGAGTGCAGACCGGTGTCGAAAACGCATTCTCGAATCTCGCTCCTTCTGTCGCCATCCGATCCAGATTCGGCGTTTGGTAAATCGTGTTGCCGTAGGACCCAAGATTCTCTGCCCCCAGATCATCCGCCATGATTAGGAGAATGTTCGGATGTCTGGCATGAGCGCATGCGAATGTGTTTGCTACGAAGAGTAAGGTGAAAATGAGCTTCATGATTTCGGGTAGATGCCTTTCTCGGTTATGGTTTCAAACTCGCGTGTCAACCGTTCAACTACGTCTGGTCGATCCTTCCACAGATCCCGTTTCTCGTAGGGATCGACGTCAAGGTTGAACAGGTAGCCATGGCCGTCTTTAGCGCGAACACGATTGTCGCCTTCACCAAATACGATCTTCCATTTTCCAGATCGCATGGCGTAGGTCCAGTTGGAGTGGTGGATGATTGGGGGTCTTTCATCCATTGGGTTTCCTAATAGGGCAGGGAGTATACTGAAACTGTCTTCACCGGCATCGGCTGGGATATTCTCACCCAGCAAATCTGCGAATGTCGCCAGAAAATCGGTGAAACAGAAGCTGTAGTCGCTCACTAGTCCTTGCGGTATTAGTTTGGGCCAACGGACCACAAACGGAACTCGGTGGCCTGCTTCCCAGACGCGTCCTTTTTGGCCGCGCAAGTTGCCCATCGATTTGTGCCCATTACTTACTTTTGCAGTACCTTCGGGTTTACCGAATTCGAGTGAACCTATAAGGGGACCGTTGTCGCTCGTTACGATGATCAGCGTATTGTCGCTCAGCCCAAGCTCGTCCAGTTTTGCCATAATTTGTCCGGTTACCCAATCGACCAGCCAAACCATGTCGCCGCGTGTGCCAGCCTCCGATTTCCCATGCGCGAATTCGACCGTTACGTGAGGCGAGTGGGGAGACGATAAGGGCAGGTAGAGGAAAAAGGGTTGGGTCGGATTTTCGTTATGAGAGGCCTCTATGAAGTCGATCGCCCAGTCCGTGAAACGAATATCGACAGGTTCATTGACCCAGCTTGGAGAGGCCATTCCGCTGCGCCAACTGCCATGGGGGGTTCGATAGCTAGCCTCTTCCATGTCGAGCATGAGCTTGTTTTCAATGAAGCAAAACGGTTCCTGGTCTGTGGAGCAACCGGCTGTATAAAAGGCCTCGTCGAATCCTAATTCTTCTGGCCCACCCAAAATGGGGGCCGATAAATCGATACTCTCACTGATGGCACGGTCCGGCTCGGGTCCACCTGACCAGGGGAGCACTTGTTCGAAATTGACGTCCTTGCCTGGTTTGGCGGTGAATCCGAGGCCCAGGTGCCATTTGCCAGAAATAGCTGTCCGGTAGCCGTTCGTTTTTAGAAGAGATGCGAGAGTCATTCTATCGGCTTCGATCAGTGGTGGTTCCCAGTTGAACAATACGCCGGTCTTAAGCTTACCTCGCCAACTGTATCGTCCGGTTAACAAACCGTAGCGCGACGGGGTGCATACGGAATCAGCCGAATGTGCATCGGTGAAGCGAATACCCTCTGATGCGAGGTTATCGATATGGGGCGTTGGGATACGCGATTCAGGATTGTAGCACCCAATATCTCCGTAGCCCAGGTCATCGGCGAAGATGACAACGATGTTGGGGCGTTCTGACTGCGCGAAAAGGGGAAATACAATTAGGACGAGCAGCCCGAGAGAGGGTAGTAAACTTGATCGCAACCGATTGCATCCATAAGCGCGGGTGCTGTAACAGTGTGCAGTCTTTTCGCTGGTATCCATTTCCGGTTGTTCCTTAATCAAATGGAGGGATTATTTAGGATAACGGACCACCTCAACATCGTTCGATTGGGCAATACCTGAAGTACTTCTTCCGTTGCGTATCATAGATTCATATACGGCCTGGATATAGGCGACCGTGTCGGGCGATTTTTGGGCCAGGTTTTGGGTTTCTCCCAAGTCTTTTTCCAGATTATAAAGTTGGATGGCTTCGTCTTCACTGCCTTTGGCCCAACCGCCTGAACCCGGACCAAGTATCAATTTCCAGGCGCCGGCTCGAATGCCGGGCAGACCTTTGGCTGAACAACTCACTGCATATTTACGAATGGGGTCAGGACTGCCTTTAAATAAAGATAGGATACTGAAACTATCCTCGCCAGCCGAGTCAGGAAGCCGTCTTTCAAAGATACTCGCGAAGGTTGCCATTAGATCCGCTTGATGGACAAGTTGGTCGTTTGTGCTACCCGGTTCGACGACCTTAGGCCAACGGACGATAAACGGAACTCGATGGCCTCCCTCCCATACATCCGATTTGTATCCTCTGAGATCTCCGCTGGCGTAGTGGCCGTTTGACTCAAGCTCTTCAACGCCAATGTAAGGTGCACAACCGTTGTCGCTTGTGAAAATTACGAGGGTATCTTGAGTCTCTCCACTTGTTTCGACGGCTGACAATACCCGCCCGACGATCGCATCGGTTTCCATGACAAAATCTGCGTAGAGGCCCAGCCCGCTCTTACCCTTCCATGCTTCGTTCACCGAGAGTGGAGTGTGTGGGGAAGTGAGAGCCATGTAGAGTAGGTAGGGGTTATCTGACTCTGCATGTTGGGTTATATAGTCGGACGCGCGCTTCCCGAGTTCTGGTAAGATGGGCTCCAGGGTCCAGTTCGGTAAGGCGGGACCTTGAACGCTAGCCTGATTCTTTTCAAAAAGAGAGATGTGAGCATACTCACTCGGTATACCGATCGTCTGGTCGTTTTCGATGTAACAAAACGGAGGCCAATTGGGGACATCCGTTCCGAAATAACTATCGAAGCCAACCGTCGTGGGTCCTCCTGGTATTCGCTGAGAAAACACACTCTTCCATGCCTCCCGGTGTGCGTCAGTGGCTATAACGTCTTTGTTTCCGCCGTAGCCTCCGGTGTTAAATAAGTCGAGTTCTTCTTCAGGAATAGGCCAGTTCCAACCCAGGTGCCATTTACCGATGCAAGCGGTATTGTATCCAGCCTGTTTAGCCAACCCTGCAATCGTCAAACGCTCAGGCGGAATAACGGGAGCTCCCCAGCGTCCAACGATCCCATTCTGTAAACGAGTCCTCCAATGATAACGACCGGTGAGCAGTGTGTATCGCGATGGCGAGCAAACGCCCGAGGAAGAATGGGCATCCGTGAAACGCATACCGTCCGTCGCAAGGCGATCGATATGCGGCGTGGGAATTCTACCACGTTTGGGATTATAGCTTTGTACATCACCGTAACCCAGATCGTCGGCGTAGATGATAACGATATTGGGTAACTCTTTTGCTGGGAGGGAGGTAAGAACAACGAATGGGATCCACAACGCGTGGAAGACATTTCGCATAATCTTGATTCGGGGCGCTGAGATTCTCATCTCGCATTCCGTCGTGCCAGACGTTCTTTTTCGAATTGATCGAGCTCCGCGTTTCCTGTTCGGGGAAAATCTCCGATGTCAGAAGGATCGTCGCCCGCTTCTTTCTGGAGGATTTTCAAGCGGGTTTTCAAGGACGCCAACCGATTCTTCCATGCCGGGTCACCGGCTAGATTATACATTTCAGTTGGATCGGTCTTCAGGTCGTAGAGCTCCCACTCGTCCCGGGTATCGTAATAGACGAGTTTGAGATCTTGGGTGCGAATACCGTAGTGGCTCGGGGTATCAAAATGAGAGTAGTAGTAGCGGTAGTAGAAAGCGTCCCGCCAGTCTTCGACTCGATTTCCTTGGAGAATGGGCTTGAAGCTACGTCCCTGCATATCATCAGGCACAGGGTGTCCAGCGATATCCAATAACGTTTCTGCGTAGTCGAGGTTCAGTATCATCTCTTCGCGGACTTGGCCGGCGGCAACTTGTCCGGGCCAGCGGACGATGAGAGGCACCCGCAACGATTCCTCATGGATGAGGCGTTTGTCGTAGAGTCCATGTTCTCCCAGGAAAAATCCCTGGTCGGCGGTATACATAACAATGGTGTTCTCAGACAGTCCAGACTCTTCGAGGTAGGCGAACACTTTGCCAAGATTATCGTCGATACCTTTTACGCAGCGCAGGTAGCGTTTCATGTATTCCTGATAAACGACGCTGCGTTTTTCACGACTTGGGGGCATTGCGTTGATGGCGTCGGTAAACTGGGTGTGGCGACTCGTTCCGGCTATATCCTGCGTCGATTGGTCAAGCGCAGGGGATCGCCCGCTTCCATGGTCGTGTAAGTTCGCAGGTTCGGGGATATTCACATCCGCTAGATAATCATCATAACGGTGCGCATGTTCCCACAAATCATGGGGTGCCTTGTAATGAAGCATGTAGAAAAACGGTTCGTCTGGATTCCGAACCTCTTTGAACCATTCCAACGCCTTGTGGGTGATGATATCCGTTGAATGCCAACCTTCGTAGGCCGTTCGCTTACCCTTTGTGACGATACCGGATGGATCCTCGTCACCCATCTCAACAAACGCTGTATCGTGATACCTTCCCTGGCCGGGAAGGATCGACCAGTGGTCGAATCCTACTGGATTAGTATGTAGGTGATATTTCCCCACGAAGCCAGTTTGGTAACCGTGCGCTTGCATATACTTCGGCAGGGTCGGTTGACTTTGGTCGAGCCCGGTAAACTTGTAGACGCCGTTTCGGTGCGAATATTTTCCGGTCCAGAGCACGGCGCGGCTAGGCGTGCAAATGGAATTGGTGACAAACGCATTGGTGAATCGCATCCCTTCGCTGGCAAGTCGATCCAGGTTCGGGGTCGGGGCCACTTCCGCAAATCGTCCGCCATAGGCGCTGATTGCGTGAGCCGCATGATCGTCAGACATGATCCAGAGTATATTCGGTTTCTCGGCATGCAGCTCGTTGAGTATTATCCATGAAAGAAAGATTGGGAGGATTAACCGGTTCATCGAATCAATTTCTTTAATTTATAGGGTCGCCCTGAGATCCCAATTGATGAATCGTATTCTGAATCTCGCCTTTGACGGGTTCCCCTTTCGAGCCTTCTAGTTGGTATTGTATCGACATTTGCCATACGGGTTCAATTACTGGCAGTTCAATAAATAAGCGTTTCCCATCTCGGGAAAGCGTGGTGTTTGAGATCTCTAGTGTCTTCTTGTCGTAGTGATCAGAACCATATTTGGCAGACCGCTCGAGAGCCCAGCTTTGAACCATGAGAGCCTCTTTTGTTTTCAGGGAGTCGGGATCGATCGCTTCCGAAAAGGTGATTTCGATACCGCTTTCCTTGGCTGCCAATCCAACCGGCAGGTGGCTAGGCTTGCCGGTTGCGCGGATACGATAAAATCCACCGGTCTGGTGCATCTGTGCTGTTCCCCAGGCTGACATGCCACACAGATAGAGGTGTCCGTTTTCTGGATGAAAACGGCCTCGCATGGTCCCGGTCGGGAAGTCGGGGATCGGAAGACGACAGAGACCGCCCTGAGGTTGTCCGTCGATAAATTCATGGGGAACGATCTCCAGACGACCATGGCCATAGGAGAGGTTGAGCAGTTTCCGATTAAGCGGCCCCCAGTTTTTGCTGTCGACCCAGAGCAACTCGGACGGCGACCGGTCGAAGCCCTTGTCCACCCAGGCGAGTGGTTGCTCCATCGCTTCATTGGAGGTATCGTCTCCAACGCCGTAGCTCCACATATTTCCATAAAATTTGTCCCCCGGGCGAACCCAGTTGATGCGGTTCATCGGATTCCAATGCCCTTCCTGATCGGTCACAATAAAACTGCCGTCGGGATTGATGCAGACGCCGTTAGCCGCCCGGAAGCCTTTGGCCAGAATCTCGCTGCTTTGGCCGTCCGGACTCACCTTGATCAGTGTTCCGTGATGCGACACGAGAGGAGGGCGGGCATGACGAGCGCTTTTGGCGTAATAGAAATTTCCATCTCCATCAGTCTGCAGGCCCATCGCAAATTCGTGGAAATGCTCAGTGACTTGGTGATCGCTGTTAAAGCTCTCGTAGAAATCGGTTTCACCGTCGCCGTTCAGGTCGTTGAGCTTAACGAGCTGATCCCGACAGGTTACGAATATCTCACCATCGACCAGTTTGATACCCAGGGGTTGGAATAGTCCGGCCGCGATTCGGTGCCAGGTGACAATAGGAGAGTTTTCATCCGTGATACCGTCGACCTTCCAGACATCACCGTCCCAACTGCATAGGTAGGCTGATTTACCATCAGGAGAAAAATCTATGCCGGTAGTTCGTAACCAGCTCTTCCAGGGGTTGTCTTTGGGGATCGTAAAGCTGTCCCATTGAAACGGACC
>CALGUT010000475.1 GCA_937920335.1 uncultured Opitutales bacterium | reverse complement strand
CTGTCAGAAGCGTTTACGCCACCGAAGTTGGAGTCTCAACTCCAGGAACAGGCAGTTGTCTATCTGCGCAATGTCAACAAGGGTGTCAGGTTCGATTTCGAGAAAAAGAGTATTTGCGTGTCTCAGATATTCAAATGGTTCACTGAGGACTTTGTGACCGAATCTGTGGAGTCAGACGGGTTGCCCTACCAGGGTGGCACCGCCAAAATAGTCCTGAATTTCATAAAGGTGTATTTCCCTGACCAAAAATCTAAGGCATTGTTGCGGTCAAAAGATCTCGATTTCGATTACCTTAGTTATGACTGGTCGCTTAACGATTTTCCTAAAACGGATGAAAAACTATAGTCTTCAATTTGGATGTTTCATCCTAATGATGGTCCAAATTCTTTCTGCACAAGGTGGAGAAGATTACTCTTCGGAACAAGAAATTCAGCTCTCTTCCGGTGAGATCGTTTTTTTGGAGCCAGAGGAACCTTACTTGTTCAAAGCGGCAATCCAGATTGATGCACCTGCTGATCTCGTTTGGAGTGTGATGCGCGATCCGGAACGGATTCCGAATTATGTTAAGAGCTTGCGTGAGTCGACGATTCTTGAATCGGGAGACAATTGGAAGATCATTGAGCAGAAGGTTAAAGTGCACTCCCTTCTGCCCAAGTTTCGATATGTATTCAAAGAGCAATACGGACCAGGGCACCTAATTCAGTTCGAGCACGTGGAAGGTAGTTTTAGAGATCTTCGTGGATGGTGGAGGATTGACCCGACTGAGTCTGAAAAATCGGTCAGGCTCGTTTACTCTACATTCATAGACGTTGGATGGTTTATTCCTATATCCTGGGTGAAAAAGGGCATTAATAAAGATGTGCCTGAGTTGCTCATGTTGTTTCGGAAGGAAGTCTATTCTGATCTTCCCGAGGAAGCCAGTCAGGAGCAAAACGAGTGAGATATTCGATTTCAGTAGTTATTCCTGTGTTGAATGAGGCTGATCACGCAGGTCGATTAATCGAAGAACTGGGCATTCTTAAGGACGTTGAGGTCATTGTTGTTGATGGTGGAAGTTCAGATACTACCCAGACGATCTTGAATGACTTCAACCACCTTAAGCGTATAAATACAGTCGCAAGTCGAGGTCTTCAACTCAATGAGGGAGCAGCGGTTGCCAATGGTGACATCCTTTGGTTCCTCCATGCTGACAGCAAGGTTCCTAAGGGGTGGCGTGAGTTGATCGAAGAGACATTGAATGAGTCTGGTGCTGTGGCTGGTAGCTTTCCACTCAGGTTTTCAACGAACCATTGGTTGCTCAACCTATTCGGAACATTCAGCCGTATAAATCACCCTTTATTCACCTATGGAGATCAGGGCTATTTTATGAAACGGTCTATGTTTCACAAAGTGGGAGGCTACAAGAACTTCCCGATTCTGGAAGACGTAGAAATCCAATGCCGGCTAAGGAAACTCGGTCGTTGGAAGAAGACGCAGACTACGATTACGACTTCGGCTCGTCGTTTTATTGCGAAAGGCATCCTTAGACAGCAGCTGAAGAATATCGCGATCGTAAGTGGCTTTATGCTTGGCGTTTCACCTGTTTGGCTTAGCCGTTTTTACCGGCCGGAAGACTACGATGTTGTCAGGCCAGCAGCCCAATTTGCTTCCTTGAAACCGACTGTGTTGAATGATTCTGAAAGTAGGAACGGGCGTTTTACGAGGTTACCGTTCTGGATTAGGAGTTGGAGTGCCTCTTTTTTGGCCATGCTCGGTAGCTTGTCTTTCAAACCAAGAGCTCGGTAATCCATCCCAGACGTGTTGAAGAGCTTCCTTAAGTCTCCTTCATAGCTATCCAACATGGTTTCGAGCTCCTGTTTTGAGGGAGGTGTTTCTCGTATTGGATGTTCATCGAACGGTATGTCTTGGCTGGTAAGCCATTTGGTTGCCTTCTTGCACGTACCGCAGTTTTTGTAGGTATAGACTTTAATCATCGTCTTTTTAATAGAAAAAACAGGACGGTTTGTAGAAGCTTTTTCATCGTTTTCTAAATTCTAAACCAATCTATGCCTATTCAATACGAGTCAGAACTCTATGGACCTATTAAACGCTATCTGGAAAAGCGGGGTTACACGGTAAAAGCTGAGGTTCGGGGAGTCGACTTGATGGCAGTCCACCCAGATGAAGAAACGATTTTGGTCGAGCTTAAGAAATCCTTTAGTCTAAAGCTGATTTTTCAGGGTATTGAACGACTGGCGTTGTCGGACCGGGTTTACTTGGCTGTTCCTGCTTCATCCACTCAAAGCAATATATTGAACCAGCATCACAAGTCCGTTAAGAAATTGTGCCGCCGACTGGGGCTAGGGTTACTTCAGGTCTACTTTGGCCCGCGTAAAACACGCGTAGACGTGTTGGTTGATCCTGGACCTTATAAGCCCAGGACCCGTGCGAAAGCAACGAAGGCGTTACACAATGAGTTTACGAGTCGATCTGGTGATCCGAATACCGGAGGCGTTACCAGAAGGAAAATTATGACCGCTTATCGACAGCAAGCGCTACAGATCGCCGCCTGTGTGGCAGAGCACCAAATCTGTTCTCCGGCGGAACTTCGTAAACTCACGGGTTTCGAAAAGACCGCGAGTATTGTTCAGAAGAATCACTACGGTTGGTTTGAGAGAGTTGAAAGAGGGAAGTACCAATTAACCGAGCTAGGTAGGAATGAACTCCAGTCGTTTACCGAGGAAGCTTAGTCAGGAATTTTTTTAGATTTTAAGAAATAAAGCGGAACTCTTTGCGTCTTAAAGTGTATTGAGAATTTGAATGGTTAGAGAGTTACCTTTTGGGCGTGGTAGCCCAATTAGGATTTGACGTTTAGCGACGTCTTTTGGCCCCGGGATAGTAGGTTCTCGGGGCCATTTTTTATTCGTAACCCCAAGGACGTCCAAACAGTTTACAGCTTCAGTAGTACTCAATTCATGAAATGGT
>CALGUT010000474.1 GCA_937920335.1 uncultured Opitutales bacterium | reverse complement strand
ATAACGTGTAATAAATGGGTTTATAGCTTTTAAATCAATACTTAACTGTTTAAGTAAAGCGGTTACTGAATTGAGTTGAAGGATAGGGGTATCCGAAAAACGATTACTTCCGCTTAACCCCACTGAAGCTTCTCTTGAAGAATCACAACCTACTCATTATCACTCCGGATCAGCTTCGCGCTGATTATTTAGGATGCTACGGCCACCCGACGATAGGAACGGCGCATATCGACCGTTTGGCTGGTGAGAGCGTGAAGCTAAACAATTGTTATTGTCAGTCTCCGCTTTGCGGACCGAGTCGGATTAGCTTTACCACCAGCACTTATGTGGGTGAGCACGGTTGCCGTAACTATTGGTCTACGATTGATCCTAAGGTTCCTAACTTGGTGCGCAGTTTGAAGGAACATGGATACCAAACTGGTATGTTTGGTAAGAACCATCTTTTCACCTATGAAAAGCTCAATGAGGTTTGGGATACGTTACATGAAATTTGTTTAGGGAATTACGATGAGCATCCCAGTTTCCACAGTGCTTACAGTTCGTTTGAGCTGGAGGCTGATCATGAGTATAATATCACTGGGCAGCTTACAGACGAAGCGATAGCGTTTATGCAAGATAGTGATCGACCGTTTCTGGCGTGGTTGAATTATCAGGATCCGCATCCGGCTTTCACCTGCCCGGAACCGTATAAATCACTGTTCGACCCTGCTGACGTAAAGCTCCCGGTATCGTTTCATGATGACGCGGGTAAGTCGTCGAAGCCGGTAAGAAATGATGTTTGGCGGGTGCATTCGGAGATGAGTGAGTGTTCAGAGGATGCTATGCGAAACGCCATTGCTACCTATATGGGGCAGATTCGCTATATTGATGACTCGGTCGGTAAGCTCATGGCGTTTCTTGAAACGAGTGGTTTGGCGGAAAATACGATCGTTCTCTTCTTTTCAGATCATGGAGAATTATTGGGCGACTTCGGCATGACCCACAAGCTACCGGTTTTCTATGAAAGCCTTTCAAGGATACCTGCTATGATCCGGATTCCTGAAAATGCGCATGCAGGTATGGAGTTTGAAGGATTAACAGAGGAAATAGATTTGGTACCAACGCTGTTAGATCTGCTCGAAGTCCCGATTCCGCCGACCATGGTGGGAAGGTCCTGGAAATCGGCTATCGCAGAAGGTGATGACTCCGGAAGAGAATCGATCCTGTGTGAGGCAGGGGGTGGGGCGCCAACGGTTAAGGAACCCATTGAGGGTTTGAAACTAAAAGCTCCCAAAGAACCGACGAGTTTTGGTCCGGGTGCGATGATTCGCAAGGGGCATTGGAAATTGAGTATCTACGAGGATGATCAAGGTGAATTGTACGACCTCAATTCTGATCCGGAAGAGCTGACAAATTTGTTTGATGCCCAGGACCACCAGGAAGTGAGAGCTGAGATGACGCTCGCGCTACTTAAGCGTGTCTTGGGCGTGAAGGTAAGAGATGTCGGACTGGAGTGGCCTGATTCAGTCTACCCGGTGGATGTTCGTTTTGAGCCGCTTCAAAAATTCCATCAGGATCGAGCTGATATAACGGGGGGTTCCGGGGATTCCTAGTGCCCTCCGCAAACACACAATGAGAGTATTCATGAAACCGCTTAGACTTGCCAATGTAGGTGGGGTAGGGAGCACCCTGTTTATTGCAGTCCTGTTACTATTGGTATGTGGAAAGAGCGATCCTGTGGTGAATGCTGATCCCGTTGCAGATGAAGATCTTTTTATACCGACTGAGCGGATGGAAAAAGACTATCTGTTGTTTCTGGGATTAACGACTCTAACCTTGGAAAGCTAGGTATTTTAGAAGATAACTTTCCGGAACTCTGTGGGTAAGCCATGAAAATTCACATCATCGATTTCCTGATCATCCTTGTCTATTTTGTAGGGATAGTTTCGCTGGGGCTTTGGATTTCCAGGCGTCAAGCAGCTGGCGGTCGTGACTTTTTTTTGGCGAGTAATTCTATGAAGTGGCCATTTATTGGTGCTTCTCTGTTCGCCACGAACATCTCCAGCCAACAGTTCGTTGGTCAGGCGGGCCTGGCGTTTTCGGTGGGGATTATTGCGGGTGGGTTTCAGATCGTGGGTGCCGTCTGTTTTATCTTCCTCGCCGCATTTTTTATTAAGACCTATATGGGGTTGAAGCTGGCCACTTCGCCTGAGTTTTTTGAAAGACGGTATAGCGGTCGTTGCAGGACGATCGTATCCTTCATGAACTTGATGATGATCATCCTCGGTAACATTGCCGCGGCGCTTTACGCAGGTGCATTGGTTCTGACGAATCTCTTCGGTTGGGATACTGGGGAGCACGCTGAACTCTTGTATTGGGTATCTGTTTTTCTGATCGGAATCGCTGCTGGCACCTACACCTTGGCGGGAGGATTGAAGGCGGTCATCTACTGTGACTTTGTGCAGATGCTGGTCTTGGTGTTCGGTGGTCTTCTCTTATTGTATTTTGGAATCTCTGAACTGGGAGGACTTCAGGCGTTATTCCAGTCAAAGGATGCGGCTGGGGAACCTATGCTCTCGCTCTATCGTCCGTGGTATCATGACTTCGGGTGGTTGCCTATGTTGACGGGTGGATTGATCCTCGGTGTTCACGGCCACTGTACGGATCAGGACTATGTGCAGCGGGCATTGTCGGCGGGGAGTCTGTATCATGCTAAAATGGGGGCTCTATTTGCGAGCGTGTTAAAGACGTTGGCGCTCTTTGTGATCGCGGCCCCCGGGGTAGTGGCTGCCCAATATTTTCAGGGTCAGAATACTGGTGCGATTGATAATGCTTATGTTCAGTTGTTAACGAGTGTAATGCCGATTGGCTTTTTGGGGCTTTGCCTTGCTGGTTTACTGGCAGCCATTATGTCCAGCGTGGACTCTGGGTTGTGCGCCTGTGGTTCGCTGCTAACCTACGACTTTCTTGCGAAATTGAGAAAAC
>CALGUT010000473.1 GCA_937920335.1 uncultured Opitutales bacterium | reverse complement strand
GAACTGAACGCCGCGGATCTGAAGGCGACTCACGGCAGCGAGATAAAGCCCTACCGGAGTGTCGATGAAATGTGGGCTGATCCGGAACTGGATGCCGTTTCTATTACTTCTTATCCCGTTCAACACAAAGAACAAGCCATCGCTGCAGCACAGGCAGGAAAACATATTATTATAGAGAAGCCACTCGCAATGACATTGGAAGATTGCCGCGAGGTTCAATCAGCCGTCGAAGAAGCTGGCGTGAAGGTGTGCGTTTGTTTCGAAGTGCGATGGATTAGCCAGTTTCAATCGACTAAAAAGATCATTGAAGAAGGACTGATCGGCGACATTCACTACGGAGAGGTCGATTACTACCACGGCATAGGTCCTTGGTACAACCCTTACCGCTGGAACATCAAAAAGGAAAACGGCGGTAGTAGTTTATTGTCCGCCGGATGCCATGCCCTCGACGCCTTGTTGATGTGCATGGGAACCGATGTGACGTCCGTATCTTCCATGGCGTCGCAGTCGAGCCACGAGATATTCGCCAAGTATGAATACCCGACCACCGCTGTTACATTGCTTCAGTTTGAAAGTGGCAAAGTTGGAAAGGTGGCTTCGGTTATCGATTGTTTTCAACCCTACTATTTCCATACCCATCTGG
Organism: uncultured Opitutales bacterium; assembly: GCA_937920335.1. Lineage (GTDB taxonomy): Bacteria > Verrucomicrobiota > Verrucomicrobiia > Opitutales > UBA2995 > UBA2995. The sequence goes on along the minus strand of CALGUT010000473.1, from coordinate 14,145 downwards.
TCGGTAGCGAGGGCAGTTTACTGGACAATAAACTCTACTCTAACAAACTTCACATGCGTGACAAAAAGTGGGCACAACTCCCCATGGCCATGGCGGACTCGGGCGACGTTGCCGATCATCCTTACCAGGCACAGTTCCAAGCGTTCTTCGATGCGCTCGACAAAGGGGAAGACATGCCACTCACATCCCTCAAGGACGCCATGAACACCTTCGAGGTCGTTTTCGCTGCGGATCTATCGGCAGCAGAACGACGCTCAGTAACTCTGGACGAAATCCGCAATTCTTAAAGCAGCATTATGAACAAATCCGCTTTAGCCGTATTTGCCCACCCAGATGACATTGAGTTCGTAGCAGCAGGGACGCTTCTACTGCTCAAAGAGCAGGGCTGGACCATCCACTACATGAATCTCTCCGGCGGAGACCTGGGGAGTCTCGAATACGATCGTGAAGACACCCGCAGAATTCGCACTCAAGAAGGCCGGGATGCTGCAAAGATATTGGGAGCCACCTTCCACGAACCCGTTTGCAACGATTTGCAAATTCTTTATAGCCTGGAAACGATTCGTAAGATCGCTGCTGTGGTGAGAGAAGCGAATCCAAGCATCGTTCTGACTCACGCATTAAGCGACTATATGATAGACCACGAAAACACTGCTCGACTCACACTGTCAGCGGCCTTCGTGAAAGGCATGACCAACTACGAAACGGACCCTGCCCGCCCAGCAGTGGAAAACGATGTCACCGTCTATCATGCAATGCCCCATGGCCTTCAGACTCCCATGCGCCAACAAGTACGGGCCGGTCTTTACGTGAACACCACTTCGGTTCACTCGGTCAAGCGCGAGGCGCTGGCGGAACACCAAAGCCAAAAGAATTTCCTAGATGTTACTCAGGGTATGGATTCGTATCTGGTAGCTATGGATGAATTCTCCCATGCAGTAGGAACTCTGTCAGGAAACTACCAATACGCTGAAGGCTGGCGACGCCATCTCCACCTCGGCTACAGCGGGACTGAGCAAGACCCGATGGCGGAGGTTTTGAAGGACTACAGTCATATTGACGAAATCTATGAAGAATCCCTGAAAACCCCTCAATAGACATGCCAAGAAAGTTCAGTCGCATAGCTCCCGATTGGTGGGACTACTCCACACTCGATAGCGAACTCATCCAAGAGGCCGCAAAACTGAGCGCGAAGGAGCTCAAGGCTCTCAGCCGCCCGGGATTTTCGATTCACTTTCATCATACGCTGGAAGACTTTTATTTAGCGGAAGCGCTTGAATATATTCACGCCTGGAAAGGCGCGACGGCTGACAATCCAGTCGGGATCTGCGGCCCTATCGGCCCCACTGAGCAACTACCGCTGGTGGCAAGACTGGTGAACGAGCTCGGCATCTCCCTCAAGCACGCTCATTTCTGGGGTATGGACGAGTGGTATGATGACTCAACCGGCGCGGAAGTTGCAACGTCTCACCCTCTGTCCTTCGAAAGAGCTGATCGCGAGCTTTGCTTCGATCGTATTGACCACCAACTGGCTATGCCCGAAGAGAATCTCCATTTCCCCAAGGGCGATGTATCTGCGTATTCAGACAGCTGGCACCAAGGGGTGCGTTGCGCAGTGATGCAAGGCGGTCAAGGCGAAGTAAAACACTGGGCATTCAACGATCCACTTAAACGCGAAGGCAACTGGATCGACGCTCCTCCTCCACCTGAAGTCTACAGACAGCTAGGTACCCGTGTCGTAGAGTTACACCCGATCACACTTTCCCAGAATGCCCGCACGTCCGGTGGCGGCAACATCACCATGGTTCCTCAACGGGCGATCACAGTTGGCCCCGCCGAAACCTGGTTAGCAGACAAAGTCTCCATCTGGCACGCTGGCACGCATGATAATCCGCTAGGGCAACGATTGACAGCTCTCATGATATCCAAAGGTATCGCTGATTCTGCGGTACCGATGTCCCTGCTGGCCGATCATCCCAATGTAGAGTTTCATTACTACTCAGGTGGCTTGGGAAGCTGCGACGTGGAAATGCATTGAGGCTCAACCCTGGTGACCTTCAAAGAGTTGCAGCAGCACTAGTCCTCCCTAGAAAAGCTTACCAATCACCTTATCCGCGGTTAACCCGGCAAGAACGATCGAGACGCAGAATCCTAAAACGGCCAGGCCCAGAATCAAGCGGGGGACTTTGAGGGTTCCAGTAAGCTCTTTTCGAGTGCCCAGGTAGATCAACGCGGCTGCCAGAGCCGGAATCCCAAGAACCGTAAGTGCCTGCGCAAATGTGATCAGCAACACCGTGCTACCCTCTTTCGCCAAGGACATCACAGCCACGATCATCCCAACGAGTAACGCCACTGCCGTCAAATGGACGGGCCAGCGATCTCCTAGTTTTGAACCCTTACCGAGCGAGTCGGACATAACCGTACCGCCAATCAGAGCGTTCACCAGAAAAGAGCTCAGTGCACCCGCCAAGATACCCCCGGAAAATATGATTTTAGCCCAGGGGCCGAACAGCGGCTCAAGCTGCCGTGCGACATCCCCCACCGAAGCAAGTGTCACCGGAGTTGGATCGCCGTAGAAAACTCGCCACGCAGTGAGAAGAATCAGTGCCGTCAACACACCTAAGACTGAAATACTCACGACTGAATCTGTTACCCCTCGCCGCACCTCTTGAAGCCCCCACCCTTTTTCTTTGACGAGGTAGGCCTGATAAAAGGCTCCCGCTACGGAAAACGTAGTTCCAATCATTGCAAGCAAAGGGAGCAAGTCCTGGTTACCGGTTGAGGAAACGGGTTCGAACTCCCGAGGACTAAATATCGCCACTAGAAAGTTGATAAGAAATGCCAGACTCATTAACCCGATTAGAATCTTCATCATAGATTCAACGAATCGATACAGATCCCGCATGAGATATAAACAAGCCAGAATCAGCAGATTAAACCCTACTAATATCGATACTCGCAGCGGTGCCGAAAGCGTCTCTGACGTGATCATCGGTTCCAGTCCACCAATCAAAGCGATGTTATTGGATGACTGAAACAAGGCGACTAGCGTAAATAAAATGAGCCCAATTATAACCGTTACCGGGCGGCCTAAACGTATAGCCAATTCATCGCAGAGACTGTTCTCGTATACAGCGCCCAATCGGGCCGATAAGGCGACCATCGCGATCATCAAAATGGCTGCTCCGATTACTACCGGTAAGCCGAGCAAGCCAAAGGAAGCCCCCACCTTCGAACTCGTTAATATAGACCCCGGGCCCAGAACTACAGCAGCGACAATAAGAGCTGGTCCAATCGATTTAAAAAGGCGGTTCATCAAGCCGTGACTTTAGATACAAGGCTTTCCAGCCGAGCAGCATACTCCACCCACACACGACGGGCTTCTCCCGATTCGTCTATGTCCTGCCCCGCGTGGATGGCAGCTTTCATATGCGGTTCGATCGATAACCAGCCATCATAACCACTCACGTAAAGATCTTGCAGAATACGTTCCTGCACAGTGTCTTCGTCCACATGACAGGTCACATAATCTGTCCCAGCAGCCCCCGGCTTTGCGGCCTTGATGTGCACATGCGCGATATGCGCCTTACAGGCCTCGTAATAATCCCATGTTACCTGAGTTGTGTTATCGTGCAGACTGTTGTTTCCTGTATCGAAGATCAGCTTGAACACGGGACTGTCCACGGCATCAACCAATTCAAGAAATCCTTTAGCTGATTCCCCATAGCCCGCACAATTTTCATGGCCCAGAATAATACCTTCACTCTCGGCGATCTTCGAAAGCTCCCGAATCCGCCGAACTGTTTCCGCCTTCCATGCTTCATCCGTAAGAGGTGTATAGCCAGAATTCGGATACGACATAATTCTAAGAAACTGGCAGTCCGCCTGTCGCATACGTGGGGCTACTCGTTTGAGTTCCGCCAGATCCAACTCGAAATCAGTATTGATCGCTCGGGCCCAGTTTCCGATTTGTCCTCCGAAGCCAACGACGGAGATATTCGAATCCTGCAACGTATCCCAGGTTCCTTTCCACTCATCATCTGACTGATCACAGACATTTTTTCCGTCAACCAGTCTTAACTCGATGGCCGACCAACCGACCTCCTTTAAAGTGGCAATCTGACCCACCAGTGATTTCTCTGCTTCGTCCGCAAATCCGGTAAATTGAAAAGGCATAACTCGAATGTGTAGAATGAACGACCGGTATCAACTGTATTCACTCCGGAAGGTTTGGTTCGAACTTGCCTAAGCCTGCGCCACCCTTTGTCATTTCAGAAACCCTATGAAACAGTTACTACGCATTCCACTTCTAGTTCTTTTAACCATCCTGACGCCGCTACTCGCGACGGCTGACGATCGCCCGAATTTTATGATCATCATGCTGGATGATGCGGGCTGGACCGACTTAAGCTCCTACGGGAGCCGTATTCAAACGCCCCACATGGACGGTCTTGCCGAACAGGGCATGCGCTTTACCGACTGCCATTCCGCGGCTCCTAACTGCTCACCATCCCGGATTGGCATGCTGACAGGACGCAGTCCCATACGAGCCGGTATTTTTAACTTCCTCAACGCAGGAACTCCCATGCATCTTCAGGCTAACGAAGTAACCCTGCCCAACCTGCTCCAAGATGCGGGTTATGCAACTGGACACTTCGGCAAGTGGCACGTGAGCCGCCTTAATTCTGAGCAAGCTCAACCGGAAGACCACGGCTACGATTATTACCTGGGAACCGACAACAACGCCGAGCCGAGTCACTTGAATCCCGAGAACTTTGTCCGCAATGGAATCGAACTTGGAATGATCAAAGGCTACTCCTGTGACATCGTAGCAGACGAAGCGATTGGCTGGTTAAAAGCTCACGTCTCAGAAGAAGAGAAACAACCATTTTTCACAACCGTATGGTTTCACGAACCGCACGAGAGAATCGCATCTCCACCAGATCTGGTAGACGAGTATAAAGATCGCCATCCGGAAATCAAAAAACGCGAAGCCGAATACTTGGCGAATGTTGCGAACGCTGACCAAGCTGTCGGCAGAATATTGGCAACACTGGAGCATCTTAATCTCGACGAAAATACCGTGATTTTCTTCACCTCAGACAACGGCGGTCTAAATGATTTTTCCAACGCCGGGTTACGGGGCAAGAAATCCAATGTGTGGGAAGGCGGGCATCGGGTCCCCGGTATCTTCAGATGGCCGGGAAAGATCACGGCGGGAACCGTCTCGAATGACACCATTGGGTTCGTAGACCTTCTGCCGACCTTTTGTGAGATGGCAGGCGTAAAACTGCCAAAAGGAAGAACACTCGATGGAATTAGCATCGTGGATCACCTTACTAACGATCAGCCCATTAAGCGGGAAGATCCTCTATTTTGGTTCTTCTACCGAGTAAATCCCTCAATGGCATTTCGCCAAGGCGATTGGGTCCTGATTTCCAACACATCCGATAGCCAACGGCCAAAAACCCACGCTATCTCGAAAGAGGACCTTCCAATCATCAAGTCAGCCACCTTAACGGACTTTCAACTGTTTAACCTCAAAACGGACCTGGATCAAACGAACAACGTAATCGATGACAACCCAGAACAGTTCGAGAAGATGAAGAAGCAGATGATGAAAGTTCATCGCGACATCGTAACCGAAGGTGAGCACTGGGATCTACCCGTTCAGAATACGCGTAAAAAACCGATCGGTACCTAATCGTAGCCCAGTGTTATCCTGATCTTTATCGTAATCGTAATCTGAACAGTTAAACGACTGAAGCTGCGCTCAATGTTTCGATCTGGATTACGATAACGAACAAGATTTAAAGATTCAAGTAGCCCAAACGGCGATTCACATCGGAGCGCTCTTCTTTACGCCACGCGGCTGGAAAGATCTCCGGATCAATATCGAAGTGCCAGCCCTTGAGGTCTTTGAGCAGCACTACGGTGTTGAGCGTTAGGAACGCTTCCACTTCATTCGTAGCGTTTGCGAGAACCTCTACAATCACAGCTTCCGGGTCTTGCTCACGAATCAGGCCCAAGAACTCCGCCGCCCGCACGCGCACTAGATTCTCTGGGTCGTTGGCCGCCATGGACTTCGCTTTCTTAGTGAACGACTTTGCATCGTCGCCGAAACTGCTGCACACGATGAGCCCCCAATAACGGGCCCAGGGATCTTCTGAATTAAGCGCTTCGCGAATACCTTTCCGCGCTTTGCTAAACTTGACTAAACTAAGATCGGCGACGTCAACCAAGTCGGCAATGCGTACGCTGTTGGCTTCACCGAATGCAACTGGGTTACTGAAAGCATTGTCGTAGAGGTAGCTTTCTGGAAACATACTGAGGTCGTTGATCGACTTCACTTTGCTCGCTAGCCGCTTGCGCATATCCTTCAGCACCGACGCATATTTCGGATCACCAGCAAGGTTGTTTACTTCGTAAGGATCGGCCTCCACATCGAAAAGCTGTTCGGCAGCACGTGGCTCAAAAAACTGACGTTGGAACTCGTTGAGTTTTCCGGCCTGAAAAAGATCCCACCACTCCTGGTAGGCCAACATCCGATAGCGATACTGGTTCCACAATCCGTCGAAATTGAACGGCTGGTAATTGCGCATGTAGGTGTATTTTCCTTTTCGCAAGGTCCGCACCGGATCATATTTCTCATCCATACGATCGGCATAACCAAACGATTCATCACGCTGGTTAACTTCTGCAATAGCTACGTTTTTTCCTAGAAACGGTTTCCCGTCCATGTGCGCTGGTACTGGCAGTCCAGCAAGATTGAGGAGGGTCGGCGCGAAATCAATAAAGCTAACAAAACCGTCTATTCGAGATCCGAGATCTGCATCCACCAGGTGTTTCCAGTTTTTAGGTACGTAAACGACTAGGGGAACATGAAGCCCCGTATCGTAAGCATAACCTTTACCGCGGGGAAGAACGCCACCGTGATCGCCATAATAGAAGATAAAAGTGTCATCCAAAACCCCATCTTCCTTGAGCATCTCAATGAACTGGCCGTGGTAATCGTCGACTTTCTTGTGGTTATCCAGGTACCGAGCATGCGTGTATCGAAAAGTCGGCGTGTCGGGAAAGAATGGAAACAGTGTCACTGAGTCCGATGAGTTTTTGTTCTTCACCGTAGCCATCTCTTCAGCCGAGAAATGGAGGCTACTCTCGTGGGTCAAGGTGGTGTTTTGCACGTGGAAAAACGGCTGACCAGATTTTCGATTACGCCATGTTGCTTTAGCGGAAGATTCATCCCAACCCCCTTTATCGATTACGTTATAATCCTCCTTTGAATTATTAGTCGTATAATAACCGGCCTCACGCAGATACCAGGGATACATGCGTCCACCTTCTGGCATAGGCACCATCTTTGAACGCCGGTGAAACTGTGCTCCGATGCGCGGTGCATAGGCCCCCGTCAGTAGGGTCGTTCGCGCGACGGAGCAAACTGGCGCATTCGAGAACGCATGGTTAAACACGAGTCCATGATCTGCCAGTGCCTCGATGTTTGGCATAGAAGCACCATTCTCATTATAGAGTTTGACGTAATGGACTGAGTTATCTTCCGACGTCAGCCAAACAATATTCGGACGATCTGCCGCGAAGAGGCATACAGGAAACCAGGCAAACAGAGTAAGTAATCTTAGGGATTTGTTCATAGAAATTGAGTAATACGTTTAAAACTAGTTTCCACTCGACGCTCTCTGCGAGGGCAAAAGCTACAGGCGGCCATGATTTTTGCGGCGAGTAAGAGGAAACTAGTCACTTGGCATTCGGGTGTATTCGAGGATCTCCATGAGACGGGTAGCTTCTCCCCATTCGCCATTACAGATACCAGCATTGAAACAACAGTTATCAGGGAAATTAGTTGTTTTTTGGAAGTCCTAGGGCAGCGATTGTATCTCTCAAAGATTGTCAAATGACAGGGCGGATTCCACAACGATTCAAGCCTAAGGAAGAAAATAGACTGAGTCCTATTTAAAAATCGAATTTGCACGGCATTTGGAGCTTTTAAGGAACCCGATACCCTTTACTTTTACTAGCCATATGAGGAAGAAAATTACCCTAATTGGAGCCGGTTCCGTAGTATTCGCCAAGAAGCTAATCGGCGATATCCTTCAATTTCCCGAGCTATCGGACTGCGAAGTCTGTGTCATGGACATCAATCCCCAACGGCTCAAAGTCGCCGAAGCCATGACTCGAAAGTCCGTCGATTTCCTGAAGGCAGGAGCTTTGGTCACTGCAACCACCGATCGCACTGCCGCCATCCGAGGCGCTCACTACGTTATCTGCACGATTCAAGTAGGTGGCTACGAACCTTCAACCGTTGTAGACTTTGAAATTCCAGCCAAGTACGGACTCCAACAAACGATTGGCGACACATTGGGAGTCGGGGGCGTTTTTCGTGCTTTAAGGACTATTCCTCCCATCTTGGAAATATCCCGTGATATCGCTTCTGTCGCCCACCCCGATTGCTTGTTTCTCAACTACAGCAATCCGATGGCGATGAACTGCTGGGCCCTCGATCGAGAAACCGGAATTCCACATATCGGCCTCTGTCACTCGGTTCAACATACCTCACAAGCTCTAGCGAGTTACACCGGATTGGACATTGGAGATGTCACTTACAAGGTCGCCGGTATTAACCACATGGCGTTCTTCCTCGATTTTAAATACAAGGGTCAGGACGCCTACCCTCTCTTATTCAAGGCACTCGAAGATCCCGCGATTGCGATCAAAGACAAAGTGCGTTTCGAAATGATGCGCCGCCTCGGTTACTTCGTGACCGAATCGAGCGAACACCAGAGTGAGTATGTGCCCTATTTCATTCACCATGGTGAACACATCATCGATGAGTTTCTGATTCCAATCGATGAATACCGACGTCGCTGCGAAGCCATCATCGCAACCTGGCAACAGGAAGAAAAAGACCTGCTTGGTGAGGGCGACGGCAAGTCCTTCGAAGTCGCTCCCCAGTCTCAAGAATATGGTTCCTATATCATCCACGCACGTGAAGCCAATGAGCCGACTGTGGTTTATGGCAACGTCCCTAACAACGGACTCATAACCAATCTACCCGACGGCTGCTGCGTCGAACTTCCCGTGCTGGTTGATTCGAACGGCCTTCAACCCACCTACATTGGAGACTTGCCTCCGCAACTCGCATCCATCTGCCGCACCAACATCAATGTGCAGGAACTCACGGTCGAAGCGGCGCTCACCAAAAAACGAGAACACATCTACCAGGCGGTGATGATGGATCCGCATACGGCAGCGACGCTCACACTCGACAAGATCTGGGCCATGTGCGACGAAATGATCGATGCGCATCAAAAAGATGGATACATGGAAGAGTACCAATCAGTAATCAAAAATACGGGACGCGCGTATAAGGGAACTGGTGATCGCGTGATCGCGACGCTGGATACCGGATCTATATTTTCATTTGACGCCGGCGCCACAAACGAGCTCCTACTCAAGGTCGACAATCCCACTGGCGAGGACTTAACAATAACCGTTCAGGTTGCCTCGTCCAATAGCGCGGTAACAGCCAACTCAGCCGATGTAAAGGTTCCCGCCAACACCACCACATTAATGAACGTCCCGATTTCCCTCTCCCAAGCTGTTTGCGAACCCATAGATTTCTCTCTCAGCACCGACCAAGCCCACATCCTATGTCGAGGCGTAAAAATAGGCCCACGCAAAGTGCTGGAAACAGATGACCGAGGCCGCTCCGTCATTCAGCTAAATCTGGGCGTTGAGACCGCCGCAACTGGGACTATTTATCGCGAGGGAGAAAGCCTGGTTGTTGATTTCAACGTGCATGACTCAGATATCAAACCAGCGGTCAGCAGTGTCCTTGGTGTGATGGCTGGTTCAGCCCTCGAGATAAGTATGGCTGCGGACGATCATGCTGCCGTTCGTACCGTAAACATCATTCCTGGCAAACGCGGACTGGAGGCGGAGGCAGCGCTTTTCAACAATTTAGATAAACCGATTTCAACTGGTTCGGTTCAACAGACTTCTACCTTAATGGACTACCAGATCCACGCTGAAATTCCTCTCAAAGAATTCGACATAGAGGGCCCCATTGACTCCGCTCTAATAGACATCCGTGCCTCGTTGAGTGCACTGGGCGACGCCCACTCCGGCGGGTCCACCATGCTTAGTGGTCAAAGTGGAAGACAGAGCAGCTTACCCTGCTTTCTTAAAATATCGCTCTGAGATAATTTCAATCCAGTTCTCTAAAGCACTACACAGACGGGAATCACTGCGATCTCCTCCCGATTTAATCAGGGGACCTGCTTTCGTCGCCGGGTGACGGACTCACCTCCGATTCCCCAATTGTCGGTATCGACCTCATCAATGATAACAACGGTGGTGGCGGGGTTCTTTCCAAGTACATCAACCAGTAGTTGAGTCGCGCCCTGGATGAGTTGTGCTTTTTTATCGGCCGTTACGCCGTCAGAAGTGATCTTTATATTTACGAGTGGCATAGTAAAACAGTGGATTCATTTAGATAATTAAGGGTCACTTCCAAACCTGTCGATCAATGATTTCTTGATGACAACCGAAAGCACCTTCTAGGAGTGCCAAATGGTTTTTAGCCACTTGTATTTCCGCAAAGCCCAATTTGCAGGGCCAAATGACAATTTGCTTGGCATGTCCCACCTCTGCTCGACGATCCAGATATTCGAGCGGTTTGCATTTTCGTAAAAGAACTCAAAAGAATCAGCACTTGCAGCATTTCTTTCGAGACTTCTGTCGTGTCGCAACCATCCTCAAATCTCTAGCTAATCATGAATTCGGATCCGCACACCAAGACTCCCAAATTGGGCGAAATAGAAAGGCCACAAGATATGCCACTGTCATTCGCTCAGCAGAGGTTGTGGTTTTTAGACGGCTTTCTTCGAGACAAGGCGATCTATAATATTCCGTTTGCATGGCGATTGAAGGGGTCCGTCAAACCTCAAGCAGTAGGTGATAGTCTCCAGAAGATTGTCGAGCGTCACGAAGCACTACGTACGCATTTTGAGCTGCGCGGAGACGAACCCGTTCAAATTATACGCGAAACACTCGATCCGATCCTAACAACAATTCGACTTGAACATTTACCGGAAGAGGAAGCAGAAAAAGAAGCGGTGAAGCAGGCTGAACAAGAAGCGGTGACTCCATTCGATTTGGCCACCGGCCCAGTCATCCGTGCTAAATTATTTTGCCTCTCAAAGGAAGATTATTTGCTACTACTGAATGTACACCATATAGCATCAGACGGATGGTCATCCGGTGTAATCCAACAGGAACTGTCTGTTATCTACAATGCTGAAATCGATGGCCGCGATCCATCCCTTCCTCCACTTGCAGTTCAATACTCAGATTACGCTATTTGGCAACGTGCATGGCTCCAAGGTCCTGTCCTGGAAAATCAAATCGCCTACTGGAAGCAGCAACTCAGCAACCTCGCAACACTAGAACTACCATCTGATTTTCCACGTCCAGCTATTTCAACAAATCGTGGATTAGGGTTCGAAACCAAGATCCCAAACCGACTAAAAAAAGCCATTGAAAAGATCGGTCTCAAAGCCGGGTCAACCACCCTCTTCATGACACTCTTGGCTGCGTTTAAAGTGCTCCTGTATCGATACTCGGGCCAGGATGATATCGTAATCGGAACACCCATTGCAGGCCGACAAGACAGCCAACTGGAGGGGATGATTGGCTTTTTCGTAAACACACTCGTGCTTCGTGACGATCTATCAGGGAACCCAACCTTTATCGAACTGGTGAAGCGGGTACGAAACACCGCACTAGATGCTCTTTCTAATCCCGACATTCCGTTTGAGAAACTCGTTGAAGAGCTTTCGCCAGACCGTGATTTGAGCAGAAACCCACTCTTCCAGGTTATGTTCGTCCTCCAAAATACGCCCAGCAGCGAACTGAACTTTAAGGGGATTGAACCTACACGCTTTCCAATCGCTAGACCTAGCGCTAAATTCGACTTAGAACTCTCACTGACTGAAGCGGAAGATCATCTACGAGTCAGCTGGGAATTGAGTTCAGATCTTTTTGAGAAAGCGACTATCGAGCGTATGTCCCAACACTATATTAACCTGTTGGAATCGATCGTTTCGGATCCGGACGCAGAGATCGGATCTCTCAGCCTTATCGACAAAGACGAGCGTCGCCAGCTACTCGAGCACTTGAACGGAGCCGTTAGTTACGAATTCGGCGAGGTGGGTGTGCACACGCTTTTTGAACGCCAAGTGACCCGTGCGCCTCAAGCCGAAGCGGTATCTTATTCCGACTACTCCCTTTCTTATGAAGAGTTAAACAATCAAGCTAACCGTCTTTCACAATATCTGATTTCGAAGGGCGTCACACTCGGAACTGGCGTCGGCGTTTGCCTTGAAAGATCGGCGAACTTGATCGTCAGCCTATTGGCAGTCCTTAAGGCTGGCGGAGTTTATATTCCATTGGATCCTGCCTATCCCGCTGAACGACTCACTTACATGCTCGAAGACGCAGAGGCATCATTCGTGATTTCCGAGCGTTCTCTTACAGACAAGTTAAAAGATTACCGGGGCTATATAATATGTACGGACGTCGATCAGGACGCCGTCGAATCCATGACAGCTGATCAGCCGGAAACACACATATCAACCCATACTCCTGCCTACGTCATCTACACATCCGGATCAACCGGGACCCCAAAAGGAATGGCACTCCCCCATGCTACGCTCGTAAATTTATTGCTGAATGAAGCATCGCATCCCCCGGGCCGCCGAGTAGCTCAATTTACTTCTATTTCATTTGATGTTTCCTTACAGGAAATATTCTTCGCTCTTACCAAAGGGCACACCTTGGTCATAATAGATGGCGAAACTCGTATCCAGCCAAGTGCATTTGCCCAGTTCCTAAATGACGAGCAGATAGCGGATCTTTTTGTACCGAATACGGTGTTACAGTATGTTCTCCAAGCGGCGAACGATACCGACCTCCCCCTCCCCCAATTGACCAACATCTACCAAGCCGGCGAACCGCTTTCAGTAACACCAACGGTGAGAGCGTTTTTCAAGGCACACCCAAACTGCAGACTACACAACAACTACGGCCCGGCTGAGAGCCATGTAGTTACAACTCACCTGTTGAGCGGCCTAGTCGATCACTGGCAGGAAAAGCCAGCGATCGGATGCCCCATACCTAATACCCGTATTTATCTCCTCGACCAGAACCAAAACCTTCAGCCGCAGGGAATACCCGGCGAAATATACATTGCCGGAGTAGGCCTGGCATCGGGCTACATAAACCTTCCAGAACTTTCAGAGCAGAAATTCCTTAAGGATCCTTTTACAGAAGGCTCCAACGCGATAATGTATCGTACCGGAGACTTGGGGCGCTATCGTACAGATGGCAGTATCGAGTTCCTTGGGCGAGCGGACGATCAAATCAAGATTCGCGGATTTCGGATCGAACCGGGAGAGATCGAATCTCTCCTCGTGAGTTATAAGGATATAAAGCAAGCAGCCGTGTTGCCTCGAGAAGATTCACCCGGAGAAACCAGACTCGTCGCCTATCTCGTTACACACAACACCGAAGTCACCGACCATCAACTCCTCTGCAGTTGGCTGAAGGAGCGCTTGCCGGATTATATGATTCCATCCGCATTTGTGAGTATGGATTCATTTCCTCTAACAACAAACGGTAAACTAGACCGGCGTGCCCTTCCAGAGCCCGACTATAATAAACTAGTGACAGACCACGACATCAAGGAGCCGCTTAGCGAAATCGAGGCAGTCATCGCCGAAGTCTGCCGAGAAATACTAAACCTAGATCATGTAGGCAAAAACGATAACTTATTCGTTTTAGGCGCACACTCTCTCTCAGCGTTCCGTATCAATGGGCGTGTTTCAGATAAATGCAAAGTGAGCCTTTCCATACGTTCGTTTTTCGAAAAACCCACTGTGGCGGAGCTCGCCATCGAAGTTGAAAAACTATTGCAGAATAGCTGAAGCGATCTATGCGATCATACGCCGCGCTATGATAGGGGACCGGATTCTATTCCTCGTGTACCGCCGAACCATAATCGGTAAAGCAGAATACTAGGGAGTGTTTGTGAATTCAGAATCGAAACCAAATAAAAATAGCAGCAAT
>CALGUT010000472.1 GCA_937920335.1 uncultured Opitutales bacterium | reverse complement strand
TCGGTATGTAAATAGGTGACGATGTATGAGTAAACCGGATCGGTGTGAATCGAATCGGTACCGTCTCCATCTTTGAGAGGGAACTCTTTTATGTCGGTGGTTATTTTCGAAATAGTAGGCATCAATTGCTTTGGCTGTGGCCGTATCGGAACCTCTTATACAGCGGAATTGTTAGAAGCGCGACAGAAGCGATCATAAATATCAATGAAACCGGTCGTTGAATCAAAGGAAGAAAACTTCCATTGGATGCCATAAGCCCCATCTGCAAATTCTCCTCTGCAATAGGGGCTAAAATAAAACCGATCACGAAAGGTGCCAGTGGGATTTTCATCTTCTCAAATCCGAATCCGAGCAACCCGAAAAACAGCATCGTCCATACATCGAACATGCGTGTTGAAAGAGCGAACGATCCAATAATACAGAAGACGAGAATCACCGGCATAAGTAAACTCCGAGGAATCGATGCCAAACGAGCCAAATACCGAACCGCAATGATCATGAAGAAAAACATGAATACATTTGAAACGAACATTGCGCCCATAATGGTGTAGACCATTTCAGGATTCTGTTGAAAGAGGAGTGGTCCTGGTTGCAAGCCATGGATGAGCAAACCACCCAGTAAAATAGCATCGATCACACTTCCAGGTATTCCAAGAGAGATCAAAGGGATGAGCGCACCCCCGATCGTCGCGTTATTGGCCGACTCCGAAGCAACGATGGCGACTTCGGACCCTTTACCAAACTTGGCCTGCTCTTCCGGTTTCGCCATCGACTTGGCCGCACTGTAGGCCGACACCGATCCGATGTTGGCACCAATCCCAGGCAGTATACCGACCCAGGTACCTATGACTGATGAACGCATTAAATTGATCGCTTGGTCCTTCCAATCCTTGAGCTTGAAGAACATATCCCGCGTTCGCTTGACCGGTATAATGGTGACCTTCTCATCAATCCGACTTAGATCGGAGATGATCTGACTAATCGCGAACATACCGATGAGCACTGGTAGCAGTTTTAATCCCCCGTTTAACTCCTCAAAACCGAAGGTAAGCCGCAAGCTCCCAGTCGCTTTATCAATTCCAGGTAAGGAGGCAAGAACCCCCAGTGAAGCGGAAAAAAATGCGCGACTCATAGATTTTCCTCCAACCGAGGCAATGAGCACGAATGCAAGAAGCACCAAAGCAAAGAAGTCGAAAGGTCCCAACTTCGTCGAATAGCGTGCGATCGGTCCGGATAAGGAAATTAAAAACAACCACGAAATACACCCCCCGACAAACGATGCTGTGATACCCAAACCTAACGCCCTGCCCGGCTTTCCCGACCTGGCCATGGGATATCCATCCATCGTTGTCATGATGGATGCGGGGGTTCCCGGCATGCGCAACAGGGTCGCCGTAATCAGACCACCACTAATCGCTCCCACATACATGCTGATCAAAAGAATGAATGCGTTTACCGGATCCATATTAAAGGTCAGCGGTAGCGTAAGGGCTATTAGCATGGCCCCAGTAAGACCAGGAATCGCTCCCATCGTTATACCAAGCACGGTACCAAGAATGACTAGTAATAGTCCCTGAACACTAAAGAGATAGGTGGATGCAGTATGTAAGGCTTCCATGGTTAGTCCTTAGGGCAAATCAATGGTGAACAATTGCGTGAATACAAAATGAAGTCCAAACGACATGAGAAGTGCGACCTCCAGTATGGAGACGAATTTACGTTTATCGAAGCGAGTCAGAAACAGTCCGCTCGCCACTACGAATAGGATGGTTGCCCATACAAACGGCATAATTCTCAGTCCCATGAGTAGCACGTAAACGATGGTCATTAGCAGCGTACCGAATGCCAGATCGTACCGCAATCGTGGCCCATCGGTCTTTTGAATTTCTGCTTTTGGATTCAGCCATCGCTTTCCAAATACAAACAAACTAAAGAGTCCGACCGAAAGCAAAGTCCACAACGTGAAATCGGGAAGTTCCACTCGGCTTGTCGGCTTTATCAAATCGAAGGTTTCCGTCCTCTGCCTGATACGCGTATTCATTTCATCGCCTACGATAATCCTTGGCAAGATTTCCAAATCCTTCGTTTTCTGAAGCACATAATCGGTTTCCATAACCTTGCCCAGTACCCCAGCAAAATAATCAACAATCGTTTGATCGGTTCCCTTGGGAAACCACCAGTAGTGAAGATTACCACCGAACACCGGAAATCCTAATTCTTTTCCAGTCGGGATATCCGGAATGGAATCGATGCGCTCTTCACCTAAGTAAGCGATTGCCTTCAATCCATTCTGCTGAAAACGAAGATACTCCCCCACTGATAAGATAATAACATCCAAATGGCCCCCCATCACTCCGGCCAAGCGATGGGCTCCACCTCCAGTCGCGACAAAACGAAATCGAGCACCCGGCAACGTATTCTCCAACATGATTGCACAGAAATGGGAAGGCGTATTCAGATTTACGCCAAACTTAAGGGTTTCTGGCTTCGCCTTTGCCGCCTCCATCAATGCACCCAAGCTTTGGTAAGGAGAATCTTCTGAAACAAGGATCACCACTCCAAATTCTCCCGTAGCAGCAACCGCCTCAAAATCATCAGGACCATTGGGCGATTGCCCCGTGGATTTCGCGACCATCAATGCTTCGTGCAAACAAAGTACGGTATATCCATCCGGCCGCGCATCTTTAACATAACTACTTCCAATCGATGTGCCACCACCCGGTTTGTTCACGACGACCAAGGGTTGCGGCATCAGTTCATAATCGTTTATCGCCTTTTGCGCAATCCGGACAAACGTATCGGAACCTCCACCGGATTGAAACGGTACGACCACTCGAATTGGTTTCCTAGGATACTCACTGCCCAGGCCCGATCCCAGTTTCGAATACTGAAAAATAGACAGAAGAATCAGGCCGACAATACAGGCGTGTTTAAGATAGCTACGTTGAACTGGAGTCATTCGAATCATTATCGGATTTTCGGTCCGGTTACTTCCCACCAGTGGCCTTCATTGATCGTTTTAAGAACACCACCGACTCCACCATAATAAAGAGTCGGAGGTGAGGTCTTTGGATCAAAAACTAAACACCATGCATGATTAGACCAACGCAATCCAGCAGAAGTAAAGTGATCTCCCTTATCCTTACTGATGAATACACCCGCTTTAGTACCAACGTAAACATGACTGGAATTCGCAGGATCAATCGCCATAGATTCGATATGTTCAGTTAATGGTTCAGCCCCAGCCGCCCACGTTTTGCCTCCATCCATACTCCGGAATAGGCCACGGGGTTGGGTGCCTGCGTAAATAATCTTCGAATCCGTGGGATCTAAGGCTAATACTCGAACATCCACATCGTATAACCCATCCGGATCGACTGACCAGTTCTTTGCACCATCTTCCGTAGTGTAAACTCCATGCCACGTGCCTGCATAGAGAGTATCAGGAGCTTCCGGATCGATTACCAGCGTTCGAATCACTTTATCGAACAGTCCACTATTCATTTCCTTCCATGAATTACCTCCATCGACAGTCTTAAAAACTCCATTCCCTTCGGTGCCCGCGAAGACGATTCGGTCATCCTGAGGGTGTAATAAGAGAGCCCGAATTCTGAGATCAGCAATACCATTATTTACAGCTTTCCAACTACGGGCTCCATTTATCGATTTATGGATCCCCATCTCGTAGGTTCCCGCGTAAATGATTTCGGGATTAGATTGGCTAACCGCAATGACTCGTGGTGAAAATGTATCCAAACCGTATACCGGCCAGTTATCGTTTCCACCTTCCAAGGTTTTGCAGAAACCCTTTGCTGCTCCGGCATACATAATCTCCGGATTAGTTGGATGCAGGGCTATCGCCTGCGTCTCCCCATGTCCTGGGGAACCCATCTGTCCATATAAACAAGCTCCAGATAGAATCGTCGCAAAGACTAAAAGAACCCCCTTCTTCATCCCTCCAACGAGTCGATTCGCTATGCTAGATCTATCGGTTAACGGTCCCATGGAAAATCGAAGCTCGGCCGGCTGGTATAACGGTTAATCTTGATGCTTAATTTGGATCCCGACCCAGGTGCCAAATCCACAGCAAACGCGCGGGCATTTAATTCTCTGCGGCTTTCCGTGAGGGCTTGATCAATCATACCACTTCTTGGGTTTCTTACGTCTCGAACAGGCGGCTGTATCTCCGCTACTTGGGTAAATGCGACAGACTCAAAGGAATGCTCACCATAGGCCCCAGCTTGAATAACCAGTTGTCGCGATTCAACGGCGTTGAGGTTGATAACCTCTAACTCGATCGAATCTTTTTCAACATGAGTCACCAAAGCCGCTACGCCGGGTGGCAATCCGGCACTTCTGCGTTCACCATCGAAATAGCGAACTTGTGAATACAACATTTCCCCCTGAACTTTTACTGGTAATCCACCAACGGATAGGCGGACCAGACTATCGAGTTTCATTGGGTCGACAAGAATCCACTTGTTATCGACGAATGTTTCGGGGTCTCCGTGTTCTTTTTGAATGAATTCAATTTTGCGGATAACCGTTTTCAATTCATTCCTCAAAGCACGCTCCGCATAACCAGGGTTACGCCCCTTAACAAACTGTGCCCACTCCAGATCCTGGTCGGTGACACGGCCTCTCGACTTATTGTGAGCCTCGATTAGTCGCTCGACCTCGTCCCAGTCACTATCACTCTGGGTCATAAACCAGAGGTGGAGGTAATCAGATGGACTCTCGCGTCGGAAGTGATGCCAGCCTCTGTCATCATAACGGATGGGAACCTGAAATTCGCCATCGGTCACTTCCCCATTCTTGCGCATCATTGCCAGCTGGCTCCTAGGCAGGTCCATCCAGCGAGTGTCGCCTGTCAATGTGGTAGCCACTTTGCCTGATGTCAGTTCAGCTCGGACGATGTGGGAGCCACCACTGACCCAATACCAGCCGTAATAGCCACCCCACCAATTACCGTTTGTATATTCGCCAATTTCTCCGGACAGACCTACGTTGTCAGGGGTGATACCGTTGTTCTGTTCCGTTAATTCTTCCCATCTGCTTATGTAGTCTTTTACCCATTGGATATACTTTTCATCTCCCGTGTAGAAGTAGGCATTGGCTATCAGAGGGGTGGCAGTCAGGTTCAGCGGAATGTCCCCCTTGGCCATGCGGTCGCTCATGACTTTAACCACTTTGGCAAACAAGTCATTTTCCGGATGATCATTGATCCAGGCGGAGGTTGTGTCGACGCCCGGGATGTCGGTAAAAGGCAAATGTCGATAGACCAGGTTGGCGTTGGTCGGAATCCAATCCCGCTTGGTCCATTCCATCAGTGGTCCACGGCTACCCGTCATGGATGCACGCATCTGTTTCAGCTCGGGATCCCAATTAGGCGCTTCCGGATCCTCTCCGATGAACATGGCCGCAAAGCGAACAGAGCGATCCCGGAAGAGCGCATCCTGCGGGTTAACAAATCCCAAGGTATAAAAATCTACATAGCCTTCTCCATGATGCATCCAATCCCAATTGGAATCAAACTCCCGATAGATTTGTCCGTAGCGTGTAAACTGTTTAGTAATCCCTTCCCATGCCTTCAGATGAAGGCGATTCAACTCGGCGGATCCGCCTAACGCGGTATGAAGAGAGAACCCTTTGAATCCCTCATACAAGTCATCCGAAGAATTCATGCCTCCCTCATAACGCTCTTTATACCTCACCGATCCATCTTCCGCGACATAGGTATTGTAAAACTCAACACCGGCTTGGTTCAGAGTATCGATAAGGTGACGCTCGAGTAACGCCCATTCAGGGGGTGCAACTTGCGCATCGCAGCGAATCGTCGAGAGGTCGAAATGATCAGAAGCAGTGGCACCAAATAACCCTGGGTGAGTACACACCATAAATGCCAGACAGGCAGCCTTGATTTGAACGGACATGCGGACCGGATAAAACAGAAGCGAAAGGGTTTCGAAGGCTGCTGAAGTGTGCTGCATGTCCGGCGCTATCAATCTAATCAGGGTCGAATCGGACCCGTAACTTCCCACTGAAACCCTTTTGTAGTCGTTTTGAGTACTCCCCCTACTCCTCCATAATATAAAGTGGGAGGATTGGTTTTAGGATCAAAGACCAAGGTCCACGCCATATTCGACCAACGCAGACCAGCCGTGTTAAACGTATCCCCTTTGTCGGTACTTATAAATACGCCAGCCCGTGTTCCAACGTACACGTGATTCGGATTCGCCGGATCGATAGCCATGGACTCGATGTGCTCCATGAGCGGCGTTTTCCCTGGAGTCCAGGTAGCCCCCGCATCTTCCGAGCGATACACACCTCGCGGTTGCGTGCCAGCATAGAGTATCTTCGAATCCGAAGGATCAAGGGCCAAGACTCGAACATCCACATCGTATAAACCGTCAGGGTCGGCTGACCAATGGTTGCCACCATCGGTTGTTTTGTAAACACCATGCCAGGTGCCCACATAAAGCGTCTCAGGACTCCCCGGATCCATGACCATGGAACGCACGACTTTGTCGATGAGTCCGTGGTTTATCTCCTTCCAGGAGTCGCCTCCATTCACTGTTTTAAACACACCTCCTCCATCCGTCGCCGCATAAACAATCTGGTCATCCTTGGGATGAATAACCATGGATCGCATCTCTCGATAGGTGATGCCGTTGTTGATCTCTTCCCAAGAGTCACCTCCGTTGGACGATCGATAGACACCTACTTTATGAGTTCCTGCATAAACCCGCTCAGGGTCCTGTTGTCCAACAACGATTGCCCGTGGCGAAAAGGTATCTAGCCCTACCGTGGGCCAATTGTCTTTTCCTCCAACAGTCGTCTTGCAGAGCCCTTTTCCTGCACCCACGTAAATAATCATGGGATCAGTAGGATGAAACGCTATCGCTTGAGTTTCTCCATGTCCGGGAGATCCCATCTGTGCGAAGGAGATATGAGCGATCGAAAAAAGGCCCAACAGAATAAGTATCAGCTTTCTCATGACTACAGCTTCCACGGAAATTGATAAGTGGGTTTATTGTTGTAACGGTCCAAGTTGAGTCGAATCGAGAATCCAGCACCAGGACCCAAGTCCAAGCTTAGAGCTCGAGCGTCGATTTCATGGGTATCAGAAGAGTCATCCACAACGACCGATTCGATCTGATGCTCGCCATAGGTTCCTCCCTGAATCACCAGCTGCCTCCGTTCGAATTGATTCACATTACTAATATCTATTTGAACCCAATCTTCCTCGATTCGCGAGACCAATGCGGCAACATCCGGAGGGAGCCCGGGCTGCTTTTTCTCTCCATCAAAGTATCTGACTTGGGCATGCAGCATTTCACCTCGTTTGTGAATGGGCATTCCTCCAACGGTTAAGCGAACCAGGTTATCCATGCGAACCGGATCCGGCATTATCCACTTACTATCAACCCAGGTTTCAGGGTCCCCGTTTTCGTTACGAATGGTGTTCATCTTTTCGGCAACAAATCTAAAATCCCCTTGAAACGCTTCCACGGGATAATCTGCATTTCGTCCGCGAACAAAGTAAGCCCACGCCAAATCAGGATCTTTTATCTCACCATCCAACTTGAGTTCGGACTCGGCCAAACGCTCGATATGTTTCCAATCATCTTCGTTGTGATAGAGATACCACAAATTCACATAGGGATAAGCGATCTCGGATGAATAATGATACCATCCACGATGGTCATGTCGTATAGGCATCACATACCTACCGTTCTCCAATTTACCGTGTTTGCGCATCACTGCCATCTGGCTACGCGGAAGCTCGCCATATCGTTTGTCTCCGGTCAGCAAGGTAGCTACTTTGGCGGAAGTTAATTCGGCAATCACCACATCGGTGCCGCCTCGCGGCCAAACCCAACCGTAATAGCCACCCCACCAGTTGCCCGTGTATTCTCCGATTTTTCCGTTGAGACCGACATTGTCAGGCGTGATGCCGTTGTTTTCCTTTGTGAGATTTTCCCACATCCCTACATAGTCCTTCACCCACTCAACATATTTTGAATCTCCCGTATACAAATAGGCATTCGCGATCAACGCCGTCGCCGCCAGATTGATGGGCACATCTCCTTTTGCCATACGATCGCTCATGGCTTTTACGAGCTTGCCGAATTGGTCGTTATCAGGGTGATCGTTGATCCAGGCCGTGGAGGCCGTTACCCCAGGTATATCTAAATATGGCAGTGGATAATACGTCAGGTTGGCATTGGTAGGAATCCAATCTCGTTTCACCCACTCCATCTTGGGTCCCCGACTGCCATTCATAACCGAGCGGATTATCTTATGCTCAGGATCCCAATTAGGGGCTTCTGGATCCTCACCAATATACATCGCGGCAAATCGGATGGAACGCTCACGAAATACTGCATCATCCGGATCTACCATCCCCATGGGGTAGAGTGAAATATATCCTTCTCCATGATGCATCCAATCCCAGTTGGAATCGAACTCCCGGTAAATCTGACCGTAACGGGTAAACTGCTTGGTGATTCCTTCCCAAGCATGCCGGTGCACTCGATCAATTTCCTCCGAACCGCCAAGCGCTGTGAGTAGTGAAAATCCGCGGAACGCCTCGTAGGCATCATCAGACGAATTCATTCCACCTTCGTAACGCTCCTTCCATTCCAAAGATCCATCCTCCAGTGTATAGGTATCAAAAAACTCGATACCTGCACGATTGAGCGTATCTATCAATTGCCGTTCATAAATTGCCCAGGCGGGGGGTTCCTCTTGTTGATCCAAAGTAATCACCTGGATCTCAGCATGCACACAAACAACGCCGATCGATGCGTATAATCCTGCCATCAGAAGGGGAATAATGAAGATAGACTTGGCTTTCATAAACGGGTTAGACTTAGGAGAGATAATCGTAACTGAAACGATAAGTAAGACTATAAAACATAGATT
>CALGUT010000471.1 GCA_937920335.1 uncultured Opitutales bacterium | reverse complement strand
TTAAGCCAACCAGACTAACTTTTCAAGTGGTCCTATTTGCGGGAGTCACGCCAGTCGCCCGTTTTGTCTCCCCATTCGAGTCCCTGGGTTTGGTTCCAATTGATTTGGGGTAACACACCCGTAGCTGCGTCGGGTTGCAAAAGGCTCTGTAAATCGGATTGGTGAACGAAGTTTATTCCGATCGATCCGCTGAATGGTGGAGGTGTGTTTGCCGGTTCTGATGGGTCTGTTCCTAAAGAAGTTTCGAGGGAATCACTCGCGCCGTCGCTGTCTGTATCCGCTAATTGGGGACTGCTGTTCGTTTCCTGTCCGTCGAGTAATCCATCCTGATCGGTGTCCCTGACGAGTGGATTACTTACTATTTCCTCGCTGTCCAATAGTCCGTCGTTGTCGGTGTCTGGATTCAGGGGTGATGTGCCCATTGAAAATTCTTGAGCGGCAGTTAGACCATCTAAATCGGAGTCTGACGATGCATCCTGAGCATTGTCATCACTGAGGTGGTATTGGCTTTCCCAGTAGAGTGGTAAATTATCGTTATCATTATCCAGCATGCCCGTTGGATGAGCCATCAATGAAACGTAATCCAGATTCGCCCAGTAGCTGCTAGGAAAAGGAGAGCCATCCGGAATGGTGCCTCCGAGGTGTTCGATCTCTATGTAGTTGAAGCCGTCTGGATTGAGGGCTTGTCCACCGAAGGAAACGGAGAATTCGTTGGTACCGATCAAGTAAGGGGCTACAAGGGTGTCAGTTACGTCTACACCATTGCAGCGTACCGCAAAAAAGTGATTTCCTGGAGTCTCACCACTGCCGTTTTCAGACGGGATCCAGTAACCGTTCCAGATCGTTCTAAAGTTAAGCGTATAGCGGCTAAACGTCGGGTCGGAGGCTGGAGTAGGAAAATAGACTCGGATACGTGAATCACCGCTTACGATGCGCGGCTCGAAGTTCTCGCGACTTTCATCTTGAAAGACAGTACCAATCGGTGCCGGGTAAGTCCCAGATATATAATAGTGATCGTCGAGGGCTGTTGCACTGCCGGGTTCCGAGTCTCGATTGCCGTTATTGGACTTATCGAATTCCTCCATGTTGTGATTCTTCTCACCCACGGTCCATAGCACCGTGAAATCAGCGCAGGCAATATGTGCACTCAGAGCCAGCCATCCGAGGGCAAATGCAGGTATTGACTTTCTAGCGGTCTTCATGGTCCAACCTGCACCTTCGTTGTCGAAGGGAATACAGGGTTTTGATTAACCCTTCGACCTTCTTTCAGTCGGTCTCCGCTATCCGAGTTGAATCCTTAAGAACCGAAGTTTTTATAAACCATTGATAAATGGTAATTCGAACTAATCGAAGTTCTTAATGGCTGGCGGTGGCTGGTTTTTTCCCAGAAATAGCGGGCAAAACTGTATCATTGAAGCAACTGCAAGCCAGTAGGTTACAAACTTTTCGTTGAGGTAGTCACCCGGTAAAATAAAAATCTCATAGAAAACTGCGCTTTCTGACAATGCCAGTCCTGCAATCAGGGCGACGAATAAT
This sequence comes from uncultured Opitutales bacterium, assembly GCA_937920335.1. GTDB lineage: Bacteria > Verrucomicrobiota > Verrucomicrobiia > Opitutales > UBA2995 > UBA2995. The sequence continues at coordinate 8,569 of CALGUT010000471.1, read as the reverse complement.
TTTTGGTAACTAGTGATTCTGAGGATTATTACCCACCGGATGATCGATGCGATACCGAGCGCGGCTTGTCGTTTTGAGGGACTCCGTCTCTGTTGCGGAGATAGATGAAGGCTAGGCATAAAAGATCTTTTTCCCGGAGCCGTTGGGGAGACAAGTCAGAAAAGTGGTTTTTGGCCTTTCAAATTAGATTACGAATCGCCTCCGTGCATTCCTCAGGATGCGTCATGGCTATGAGGTGTCCCCCGTCTATTTTCAGGTCAACAGTGTTGGGGAGAGGAATAACGCTATCTTTCGTGCCGTGAATTCGAAAGGGGCGTGTATTAGACTGGTGTCCGTCCCATGAAAAAACCGCCTTACTCATTCGTCGAATAAACTGTGGATCTCCCATTGAAAACATTTGAGTTAAGTTAGACGGAATACTGCCAGTAGATTGCTGCACAAAACTGAGGGGTGTAAGATCAATAAGAGGAGAAAGCGTGCGGAGCAGAGGGTTGATTTCATCTTTTTTCGTGGCATTGCCTATAAGTATCAACTGGTCGAGTGGTAGTTGGTTACTGATTTCGCAGGCAACGATTCCTCCGAGTGAGGTGCCCATAACCGTATCTCCCGGTTTGATTCCGACTTGTTGGATAATCTCTCTTGCAAGTGATTTGATAGACTCTGCCCGAGAGTCTTCAGGCCAATCTAGAAACTGAATAATCCCAAGTCCTCGCCAGGGCCCCTTGAACATGGCGTTGGTGGCCCCCATGCCTGGAAGGACATAACGCATTAGAGTTCTCTGGGTTGCTTGTCGTTCGTTTTGCTCTTCTTGCGGCGTCGCAGGACCGGCAAGGTCGTGATAAAGCGAAACGGGCGTGAGATCCCATATGAATTGGTGAGTGGCTTAACACTGGGGTCTGTTTCCTGTAGCTTGCGAATGGTGGGTACGAGAGCCAATTGAATCAGGATTATGAATACGAAATAGCCGAAAAAGGCTGGCTCATTCATAGTGGGAATATCTCCGCCGGCTTTGAATAGGAGTCCCCAGATGATCGAAGCGATTCCGGTGGCAACACCGACGACTGCGGTCTGCATCGATACTTTGAGAGCTCGTTCACGCTTTTCAGAAACGAACGCCAAATATTTTAGGTGTGCCCCAAAATAGGCGGCTCCAGATGCTCCTAGTAAAAGAGAGGTCAGGGGTAGGAGGAAAAGGAGACGGTTTGGAGACTCCGGAAATGTGAGGCCGTAGCTGATGATCATTAGCCAGCCAATGTAGACGAAAAGGTTTAGGATAATTACGACTAGGAATGATCGGCGGATACCGTATCGATCAATTCGGTTCCTCATAATCAAGGCACCCGCGATTCCTCCAACGCTCTGGATCGCCGTGAAGAGCACAATCACGGAATCGGTGAGTCCGACAACGGACTTCAAATAATAGATGGAAAAAGGGACGACTGCGCTGCTGCTGACCACCCATATGAGAGATAAAAAAAGGTACTGCCTGAAACTTCCGGGGCGAACTAGGAGGGCAGGGCCTTCCTTGAAGATTCTCATCGGTCCAAAGCTTTCTGGATTTTCGACCGATGGAAGTTTAAACATGGCGAGTATGCAGAAGATCGCACCGATTGTGGCGAATGTGTATTGAGCGGAAAATGCTCCGTAGTCGCTGAGCAGCTTAAAGGTGGCGCTACAGAATAAAAGGGAGATTACTCCGGCTACGTTTATCAGAGCCATGTCGGTGCTGAAATACCGGGCATGCAATTTTTCGGGGAGCAGGTCGAATAGCCAGGGTTGGACGGCGCTTGTTCCGATGGATCTAAAAAAGCAGAATCCGAACATGGCTAGGATGAGAAGGTTAATCAAGAAAGGGTCATGACCCATCGGATTTGAGAAAACGATTCCTAGTGGGATGAGTAGGAATACCGTCCGCATCGACCAGGCAAATACTACCTGGGGTTTGTAGCCAAACTTCGGAAGCGTGGCCGTTGCTAGAACCTGGATGGGGAGTAGCAAGAATACGAATGAGTAAATGAGTCCGACTTGAAACGTGGTTGCTCCAAGCGACTCGGCCAGGAGGACTGCAGGCGTACCTAACACGACCATCCAGGTGGTTGAGTTAAAAAAGCTGAAGACGAATCCAAAACGGTAAGGCCGCAATGAGAGGTCGGATGAGTCGTTCGATTTCATGAACCGGAGAGAACTTGGTGAATTGAGATTTCAATTACCATACTAGAATTGAGTAACTGAAAATAATTTCTAAACTCAGCCTGAGCTGTGAACCCTTGACATAAGAGCCGTCTGGACGACAAATAGACTGATGAGTCAGTTATCAAAACTTACCCTTGGATGTTGGGCGTTTGCAGGTGGTACCGAGTGGGGTGACCAGGACGAATCCGAATCTATCAGAACCATTCATTCGGCCTTGGATCAAGGCATCACTTCCCTGGACACGGCTCCGGGTTATGGTGGAGGCGAGTCAGAGCGTATCGTTGGAAATGCACTCGTGGGTCGACGAGACAAGACGTTTGTCGCCACGAAAATTTCCGATGGAGTTTCGACGGAGTCGGCGATCACTGAGTCGTGTGAAACAAGTCTAGGACTTCTGCAGACTGACTATATCGATTTGCTACAGGTTCATTGGGCGGATCATGAAGTTCCGTTCGAGGAAACGATAGCCGCTCTTCAAGGTTTGAAGGACGCTGGAAAGGTTAGGCACATAGGAGTTTGTAATTTTGGGGTTATCGATACCGACGGTTGGCAAGCGGCCGGCGGTGAGCTTTTCTCAAATCAATTACCGTATTCTCTGCTGTCTCGCGCGATTGAGTATGAGATCGTTCCCCAATGTCTGGAGAAAGGAATCGGCATCCTGGCTTACAGTCCGATCATGCAGGGCTTGTTAACCGGTAAGTTTAAGACGGCGGACGATGTCCCAGACGGTCGCGCCAGGTCACGACACTTTAGCACGGATCGTGCTCTTGCTCGCCATGGTGGTCCTGGTTGTGAAGCTGAGACCTTTGCTGCCATTGCCAAGGTCGGAGCGATTGCCGACGGATTAAAGGTATCAATGGCGGCGCTGGCGCTTGCGTGGGTGGTGAATCAGCCCGCAATTTCCTCAGCGATCATTGGGGCCAGGAATCCTGGTCAAGTAGCTGAGAATTTGTCTGCTTTGACAATTCAGATCGATGATGAACTCGACGCTGCTCTCAAGGTCGCTACCGATGTTGTTAAGGATTTTCTTGGAACCAACCCTGACCTCTGGGCGGCGGAAAGCCGTTATGCTCTATGAACACCGTGATACTTAAAGAACCTGGAATATTTGTCTTTGAGCAAACACCAGAGCCCCTTAAGCCAGGGCCCAATGAAGTATTAGTGCGGGTGAAGCATGTAGGAATTTGTGGTACCGACATTCATGCCTACCATGGACGGCAACCGTTTTTCGATTATCCTAGAATAACCGGTCATGAGCTTGGAGTTCTCATTCACGAGTTGGGTGAAAACGTTGAAGGTTTTGAAGTCGGGCAGAAATGTTCGGTGGAAGCCTACCTTGCACAACCCGGAGACCTTGCGTTTTCCCGAGGGAAGACCAATTGCACTTCGACGACTCAGTGCATGGGCGTTCATGTGGACGGAGGGATGCGCGAGCTATTCATCGTTCCTGCTGACAAGCTGCATCCTTCGGAGTTGAGTACGGAGCACCTGGCGTTGGTGGAGATGCTTTGTATCGGTAACCATGCGGTTGAGCGAGCGGCATTGCAGGGAGATGAATTCATAGCGGTTATCGGTGCGGGTCCGATTGGGTTAGGAGCGATTCAATTCGCTCAGAAACCGGGAACCAAAGTGATCGCAGTTGATATTTCGCAAGATCGTTTAACGAAATGCAAGGAAGCGTTTCCTCATGTAGAGACCCTCTGTATCGAGCCCAACGGTGAACCGTTGGTGGATGCGTTCAAGGCGAGGTTTGGGTTTCTCCCGGAAGTTGTGATTGAGTGTACCGGTAACAAGCACTCCATGGAGGCTGCGATTCTTTTACCCGATTTTGGAGGGCGAATCATAATGGTCGGCATTTATGCCGGCGATCTCGTATTCAGTGACCCTGACTTTCATAAACGGGAGTTGAGTATCATCGGTTCTCGCAATGCCACTGCGCGGAATTTTAAGGATGTGATCGCTCAGCTGGAATCTGGAAATGTAAATCCGAATACATGGATTTCTCACCGTTGTAGAGCTGAAGAGTTTCCGGGCTTGATCGAAGAGTGGCTGAAGCCGGAGTCCGGTTTGATAAAGGGTATCGTGTCCTTCTAATCTTTAGGGGCTGGCAGTGAGTAGCTGAGGGTATAGTTGTGGGTGTTCTCAGTCTTCTCTATATTCATTGTGCCAGAAATTCCTTTGAAATCTCCAGTTCCTGAATCATTTACTATATTAACCTGGAGTGAGGATTCCCCGCGAACCATCGATCCGCTATGTTGCAAAGTGAATGATCCGGTATGCCCGTTCAGAGTTCCTTTGACGGATTCGAGAGCGATGTAGCTTGCTGAACCGGGCACCGCTGTTCGAACACTCAACATTTGGCCTTTTCCTATGCCTTCGAGTTCGCCTGTGTAGACCTTGTCGATCGTCATTCGACCGGATTCGAATCCTTCGTCAGTTTTGGGGGTAAGTGTAATTTTTAATGTACCTGTGGCTTTCATGATCTGCGTGGGATGAGTCTTGGCGGCGGCTTCCAAGAGAAGAGCTAGCTGAGTAAAAGTTAAGACTGTAACGCCAATCAGGGTCTGGATGAACAATCTGAAAATGATCTTCAATGCTATAATCCGAATACCCGATCCATCTGGCTTGATATGGTCTTCAACTCATCCAGGTCGCCTCCTTTGACTTCTGCCGCAACCCAGCCGTGGTAATTGATTTCGTGAAGCGCTTTACGCACATCCGCAAAATCGAGGTCGCCTTCACCGATGGCTGTAAACTTACCCTCGGCTCTGGAGAAACCTTTCACGTCGAGCTTAATGATGCGTTTTCCCAAGGTGCGAATCCAGTCCGCCATAGAACCATACTTCCAGTGGTTTCCGATATCGAACTGCATACCGACCCACGGAGAATTGAACTCGTCAATATAACGGGCCAACTCATCGGCAGTTTGGTTGGAGTCTCCGTCGTGATCGTAGTGCATTTGGTTCCACACATTTTCCACGACGATGGCGACACCCAGCTCGGCTGCGAGAGGTATAGCAGGGCGGATGTTCTCTATCGAACGGGCCCATATTTCGTCCGCAGGACCGTCTTCGCCTTTACCGACAACGAGTAGGGAGGTGTGACCGCCTACAGCGTGCGTATCGCGCAACGCTTGTTTCAAGTAGGCTAACGCTTGCGCACGAACTTCCTTGTCGGGACTGGTGTGCCGGACTTTCCAGTGAGTGCTACCAACCGTGCCGTCGACGGGCAGACCTGATTCCTCGATCGCTTTTCGGGTTTCGGCGATATCCATGCCTGGAGAATTCATTTCCACTCCCTTGAACCCGGCTGCTTTCGCGGCTTTAAATTTATCAGTCAGCGAACCCTCTACTTTTATCATACCGATTTTGAGGGTCTTATAGAGTCGGCCTGCTAGAGGGTTTTCTGTCTTACTTTTGTGATGCGCGCCGTTAAGTTGAAAAGGTAGTAGTGAACCTGCGCTAAGAAGGCCTGTATACTTGAGAAATTGACGACGACTAGGGTATGGTGTGTTCATGAGGAGGTAGTATGATTCTTAGCCAACTATTACCAAGTACGAAAATTCCTTCTGGAGTTCTTTATTGGACAAGACGCCGGAGGCTTAGTTGCTGGCTTTTTCGACCCTATCGTAAAATCGCTCCAGCGCTGATCGAGCAGCGGCTTCGATCCACGTGCGATCGTTGGTCAATGCGGCAGCGCTCATTGCGCCTTGAAGTGAGCAATAGATCCATTGGGCTGCCTCCTTCGACTTCGGTTTGGTTTGCCCCTTGTCATCCAGACCCAGGGCCTGTTGAAGCCATTCGACGTTCGCGTCTACAAAACTGATTACCGCCTGCTTTACGCTCTCCGGCAGTAATACCACTTCGTTTGAAAGCATTCCGCAAAGGCAAGCTCTGCCAGAGGTATCGAACGCGGTTTGGAAGAGACCCGAGTAGTGGGCAATTCTGGATTCTGGGGTGCTTCCTTCTGGGGAGGGTTCTCCCAGAGCTGCCAGGAAGTTATCTTTATAGCGTATCGCTACTGCTAGCGCGAGGTCCTCCTTGGTTGGAAAATGATAATGGACGGATGCACTCTTGATTCCAACCTCGTCCGCAATGTCTCTGAAACTAAAGCCATTGTATCCGCCAGATCGCACCATGTTTTCAGCGGAGTCTATAATTTCGGTTCGTTTGTCTGACATGATTGGGTCATTTTTCGTGTGTTCACTCGTGACTCTAGCGTATTGTTATTAGCTGAGCTACCTATTAGTAGATAGTTAGGGTATGGATTAGTAATTACTGCAACAAATTACGTCATTAGGGGCTCGAAAGGAATGGGTCTGGAAACAGCTAAAAAACGCGTCGTGGTTGAACGGAGCTATCTGGGACGTCGATGGGGGCGTTATGGCCGGCAGAAACTAATCGTTTATTAATCGGTGTCTTGAAGATTCTTTGGCGTCAGGAAATGAATGCAATCTCCTGATCCTTTAGAGAGATCTATCCACGTCGATATCGGAAATTGAATACAGACGTATCCACAGGTGGGTACGTTCGCGATCTGTCGGTTGCTCAGGCGATTGGTAAATTCTGTAATAGCGGGATTGTGGCCCACAATGGTGACATCATTCAATGTGTCGGGTAGATTCGAAAACCAATCGAGCAAGTCGCGGTCGTCAAAGGTATAGAGGGCTTCTTCCAGAATCCACTCGATGTTCTGCTGAGTCAGGGATTCGCTCATTCCTTGAATCGTCATCTGTGCCCGCTCGGCTATACTGCAATAAACGGATTCGAATTTGCAGCCGGCTTCAAAGATCGGTTGCGCCATAGTCTTGCAATCCTGTTGTCCGCGGTGGTTGAGGGTTCGGTCAACATCTGCGAGGTTCGCATTGTTCCAACTGGACTTCGCATGGCGTATTAAATGGACAGTCTTCATAGTCTTATGTCTGGGGACATCGATGTTAATTGGCTATCAAATAAATCGCATCGGGTTTAAAAAATCAATGGGATGTTTGGTCTTACCGCAACTGGCAAGATCAGCTAATGCTTCTCCGACGACGCTGGAGAATTTGTAACCGTGGCCACTGAACCCAGCGGCAATGGAGATTCGATCATCACCCGGATGAGTGCCGACAACAAAGTGCTGATCGCTCGTGCTTGTGTAAAGGCAGGTGCACGATTTGATCATGGGGCCTGCCGCATCCTGTATGTGAGTTTCCAGCACAGACCGCAGCCCGGACAATTCTTTTTCTGTCGGCGGTTGAATTTCTTGATCGATAGCGGCTGCCGAGATGGGAACGCCCGGTCGATGTTCGGCGATTTTTAGCCCCTTTTGCCCTGGTAGAATGGGGAACCCATAGTGGCCATAGGGAGCTTGGGTTTCTATAAGCCAGCAGGGGAAATTTTGATACGAAAATCTGGCAGGAGCACCCTGGGGTTCAAACCACGCTTGAACCTGTCGGGTAACGGTTAGTTCGATGCCAATGTGTTCAAGGATCGGTTGTGCCCATGGGCCGGCGCTAATAATTAGGTGTTCGGCCGAATAGATAGCTTCATTCGTTTTGACTTCTACGCGAGAGGGATTGGTTGTCCAATCCAAGACCTTAGTGTTGCTCAAGAAATGAGCACCCCATCTTTCTGCCTGGCGAGCGTGTTCTTGAATACCCAGTTCTGGTCTGAGGAAACCGCCGTCTGGTTCGAAGAATCCTTCGAATTGATCTGGCACCGTAAATTCAGGGAAATCGGAACGAATCGCTGCCGTATTCAAGTGAGTATGGGGTAGGGCATGTTCTTTGGCAGACCTTAAGGAACCCGTCACCACTGAGTCTTTGGAATGACAAAGGTAAAGAGCACCCGTCTTGAAGAGGATTTGCTCTGGAGAATCGTTTTCAAGGTCGCCCCATAGTTCATAGGCGCGTTGAAGCAGCGGCACGTAGTCGGGATGCTCGTAGTAGGCCTTGCGGATCATGCGTGATTTCCCGTGATGCGAGCTCCGATTATTTGGAATATCAAACTGATCGATACCGAGGACGGAAACCCCGCGTTTGGCGAGGTGGTAGCAGGCAGCTGATCCCATGGATCCCGCTCCCAGGACTATGACTTCGAAGTGATTCTCGTTTCCGGACATCTTTTCCGGACTTTGATTACAGATGTCCCATAACTCAACTCTCATCGTGAATCAGAACTGGATCGTATGGGAGGTGTGAACTGGGTGTGATTTGGGAAAAACTCAAAAATATCTGGATATTATTTCAAGGTAGGGCAGTCGCCTCCGGCGGCGCCGTGTTGGGCTTGGGGTTTCAGCGGCGGAGCGTGGACGTTCTCACCCTGCGATGATCTCTGTTTGTCGCAGATTCAACTAACAAGTGCAAGAGGCTAGAGGCCCATTATTATCGTTAGTG
>CALGUT010000470.1 GCA_937920335.1 uncultured Opitutales bacterium | reverse complement strand
GGCATGTCAGGTATTTCAAATCACCCCAACACAATTGCCCCGTTCCTCTCTGCAGGACTCATACTCTCCCTCGGCTTCTCTGCGAAAACCGCTTCCCATCCGATACTACTAAGACTGGCCCGACTGGTCCTCCTAGCAGGCCTGTTCCTCTCATTCTCGGTGACTAGCTGGATAACCACCCTTGCTGCTTTTGGCATCTACACCTTTTTGAACGCGAACAACTATCGACGGGGCGCGATACAAATACTGACTGTTATTACGATTTCACTAGTAGCTGCTATTGGACTCCAAACCCTCAAAAGTGGTTTCTTCGATGCAACTGGCCGGGACGAGTCTCTATCCGGTCGAGATGAACTTTGGAAAGTCACTTGGACCGAAGTTAAGAAAAAGCCCCTCATAGGTCACGGTTTCGGAGCGTTCTGGACTGAGGGCAAAGGGCGTGATCTCGTTCAAACCTGGAACCCACGCCAAACACACCACGCCTACCTCGATCTACTATTGGACCTCGGGTTTGTTGGTCTTATCGCAGTCATGGTTCTGTTTCCGCTCAGGCTCTTCTTATCCTGGTTTCAAATATCAGGCACTGCAAAATCTGACAGACGTCGGGCTGCTGCTGCCATGCTGGCGATAGCGATCGGCAACCTTACGTTCTACGCGTTTAGCCAAAGCTACTTCCTGAGATTCGATAGTTTTCCCTTTTTCCTACTGGTCTGGATCACACTGCTTTTCACCAACAAAGATCGGCACAACATGACCACTGAATTCAAAGATGAATCCTCCATAGACCATCCACAAACCCAACGACCATTGATATGCGCATAGCAATTTTTCATAACTATTACGCACTCCGCGGCGGCGAAGACGTCGTCTTCGAACTTTAATGTGAAGCCCTGATGGCCGCCGGACATGAAGTGTTCCCATTTACGATACATAACGAAACAGTATTTTCGCGATCAACAGCTCTCGACAAAGCGATGATCGCATGGCGGGCGCCCCACAACCAAACCAGTTACCAAAGCATCCTCGATTTTCTGAAAGTCGTGAGACCGGATATCGGGCATGTACACAATTGGTTCCCCGTGATCAGTCCAGCCGTCTATACTGCGCATAATTCACTCGGTATTCCGGTCGTGCAGACTCTGCACAATTATCGCCTTGGTTGCGCCTCAGGAACTTTCCGACGCAACGGAAAAAGCTGTAATCTCTGCACGGTGAAAAATAACCGTGCTGCGGTCAGTAAACGATGCTACCGCGGAAGCCTGGTCGGCAGTATAGCGTGGAAGCGTATGATAGACCAAGGATGGAAAAATGATACATTCACCACAGGCGTTTCGCACTACATAAGCCCGAGCCGTGAAGTTGCTGATCGCCATATAGAAATGGGAATACCACCAGAACGTATAAGTATCATTCCAAACGCTTGCGAAGATCCATTTGAAGAAAGAAGCACCGTTCCTCCCAAAGCCCTACCCGGATCCGTTGTATTTATCGGACGTATGGTTGCTGAAAAGGGAGTCGATACCCTATTGGAAGCATGGAAATTGGTGAAACAATCGAATCCCGATTCCGATTCCTGGACCCTCACACTTATTGGAGGCGGACCAGAACTTGAAAACTACACCGCTCAATCAAGTGGTGATCCCAGCATACACTTCACCGGGCAATTACCTAGAAAAGAAGCTCTGGAAAAAGTGCTTGCTGCATCCATATCTGTATCGCCCAGCAAATGGGCTGAACCCTTTGGCCTTGGTGTGATCGAATCCATGGCTGCAGAAAAAGCAGTCATTGCGTCTAACCTTGGCGGACCGTCAGAAATCATCACGCACGATGAGGACGGACTATTGATCGAACCGGGCTCCGCCATCGAACTCGCCGATTCGCTTGAGTGCCTTTTAAAAGACTCGAAACGAACCGTTCAACTAGGACGAGCAGCCCGCCAAAAGTATAGAGCGATCTACCAACCGTCCGCTCACGCACATTCCCTGATTGGATTATTCGAGTCTCTCAACGAATCACGCATCGCCGTTTAACATGAAACTGAATCGTATTCTCGGAAACTATGTTTCCCTAATTACATCGAAGCTACAGAGCCTCGACAAACTCTACTCAGTCGCGGACAGCGCTGTCATTTCGATCAGCAGATTCGCCGCGGGTATTGCATTGGCTAAACTTGCAGG
>CALGUT010000469.1 GCA_937920335.1 uncultured Opitutales bacterium | reverse complement strand
GCGTCCCAGTGATCCGGTTTTGATCAAGGAATACGAGGGTTGGCGGGATGCTGAGTTGGAAAAACTGGGTATGGAGCCACCAAAGCCAGCAAAAGACGACGGCTGATAAGGTTGAAATTTAGGTATTTTCAATATCTTTCGCAGGAGTGACTTGCTCCATTACGGCGTTTTAATCTACTTCTGTGGTTTGTCTCCATTTTTCCGTATCGCTCTATGTGTAAGTTTTTATCTGTCGTCATAACCGTTTCTCTATTTGTGAATGCTGCAGCTGGCTACGTGCTGCAACCGGCCATCAGTCCGGATGGGGAACAGATCGCTTTTTGCTACCAAGGGGACATTTGGACGATGCCCGTGGAAGGAGGCCGGCCTTATCGGCTGACAGTGCACGAAGGGTATGATTCGAATCCCCGCTGGAGCCCTGATGGCACCCGTATCGCATTTCAAAGTGACCGCTACGGAAACAACGATATTTACTCTATCAACAAAGAGGGGTCTAAGCCCAAACGTCACACTTACCATTCAGCCAGTGATATACTGAGTAGTTATTCTCTCGATGGATCCATTCTGTTCTTAACCCGAAGAGTGTATGCGCAAGTTGAACGGGAGTATGAGATTTATCAGGCGAATGAAGAGACTGGCACACCGAGTCGCTTTATGGATGCCTTAGGTTTCGATGCGGTGGTATCGCCTGACGGTTCCAAGGTCGCATTTGTAAGAGGAAGTTGCCGTCGGGAACGGGAAGATTACCGGGGACCCGCGAATGCAGATATATGGGTGTGGGATATAGGCGAAGGTGTCTATAAGCAGATCACTGACTTTGAAGGTAACGATTATATGCCTAAATGGCTGGATGATTCGACTCTGCTGTTCATCTCGTCCCGAAAAGGTAAATACAACGTGTTTCAGACGAAACTCACGGGTTCTGCGATGCAACTTACTTATGAGGAGACCTTTGGCGTAAACAGTTTTGATCTAAGTCCTTTGTCAAAAAAAGTGGTTTACCAATATGGCGATCAGGTATCGTTGTTGGAACTCGGCAACAAGGAAACGACCGAACTCAACATCGAATTATCCGTGGACTTTCGATTCGATCCGTTTGTCTCAAAAACAGTGAAGGACGACGTCGATGAGTACGCCGTTTCGCCGAATGGGAAACTGTCTGCCTATGTTGTTCGGGGGGATATCTTTATCACGCGCAATGATAAAGAAGATGATCGGAGCGTCAGGATTACCAACAGCCCATCGAGGGAGCGGCACGTGACTTGGTTAAATGAGAATGCGATTTTGTATGTTTCCGATAAGGAGGGGCAGTATGATTTGTATTTGACGGAGTCGGCTGATGAGGCAGAGAAAAATCTTTTCAGGACGCTCAGGACAAACACGAAACGGCTCACCGAGACTCCGGATGATGAACTTGAGCCAAGCATTTCTCCAGATGGGAAACGCATGGTGTATCGAATCAATAATAGTAAGCTCATTTCCGCAGTAATCGATTCAGAAGGAGCTATCAGTACGCAGGTAACGCTGCTTGATGGCTGGGCAAAGCCTGACGACATCAGTTGGTCACCAGATAGCGCTTGGATTGCGTACTCTCTGGCGGATTTAAACTATAACTCCGAGGTCTATATTCACTCGGTTGATAATACGTCGACTCCGGTCAATGTGTCTATGCATCCGCGATGGGATGGTCAGCCCGTCTGGAGTCGAGACGGTAGCAAGTTGGGGTTCCTGTCGGAGCGGAATAATGGGGATAGTGACGTGTGGTTCGCTTGGTTGAAGAAATCTGATTGGCAGAAGACAGACGAACAATGGGCTCGAGAGAGAAAGGAGAAAGACGATAAGGATTCCAAGAAGAAGGCTGGTGCTGAGAAAGAAGAAAAGCAGTCAGAGGCAGATGCCGATGACAGTGAAACGGACGAAACCGATGAGCCTCCATCAGACGAAAAGGAAGAAGAAGTTGAACCGATCGAAATAGACTTTGACCGCATGTATCAACGATTGGTTCAGGTGACTTCGCAGCCAGGTAACGAGGGGGACTTCGTTTTCGATAAAGAGGGGGAGATGATTTATTTCACGATCGGTTCTCCCGGAAGGCAGAACTACAAGCTGGATCGTAATCTCTTTAAGGTGAGTTGGGATGGTGAAGACCTCGAGTCGGTGATCAGTGACGACAGTTC
>CALGUT010000468.1 GCA_937920335.1 uncultured Opitutales bacterium | reverse complement strand
AGTCTGATCCACGAAAAGAGCCTCACGTTCCTGGACCAAACGTGGAAAGACGTATTCCACCGCCGAATATCGTGAAACGAGAGACTCTTGGAACTCAGCCCTTAAACAAGGGTGTCGTCGTCCCGGTCTACCCGAAACTGCCAGAGATGAATGAGACTTCGGTGCATTCCAGCAAAATCATCACTTCAACCGGTGGTTTAATTTTTGATGCATGCCTTGCAATGGTTTCAGTTGCCTTTTGTATATTATATTTTTCAGAGTTGTAATTATGTCCGATAAAATTACCGCGTTATCTACCGATTCCTTTAACGATGCGATCTCAGGAGCCCCTACTGCACTGATCGATTTTTGGGCGCCCTGGTGTGGCCCCTGCCGTACCATGGGAGCAATCCTCGAAGAGCTGGCCGATGAGATCGACGACTCTACCAAGATCTTTAAGGTCGATGTGGACGAAAACGGACCACTAGCTGGTCAGTATGGAGTCCGTTCCATTCCTACCCTGCTCATCTTCAAGAATGGCGAGCTATCCGAAACGATCGTGGGTATTACTCAAAAGGATGAGTTGAAAGCCAAACTGGGCTAAGACAACTCAAAGACTTTTTCAAATTTAGCGACTCTTCCGGGAGTCGCTTTTTTTATAACACAATGCCTATACAAAGCGTACCTGAAAACAGAATCAGCAGCAGCGCCGTCTTGGCTAGAAGTCCGTTAAATTCAGTACCACTGCTGACTTTCGCAACGTTCAGGCTCAGCATAAGACCTAGCGGAAAGGTCAGCAACGAAAGCTGAACCCATGAATCCTGCATTTCGAAAGCCATCCCTAACGTTGATACGAAAGCCCACGCGACAAAGAACCGGTACTCCCAGATACTAAATCCCCGCCCCAGTCGAACGGCGAGGGTCCGTTTGTTAGCCACCTTATCCGTATCTATATCTCGGAGATTGTTAATCACCAGTAGATTCGTGCTCAACCCACCTATCGCGGTCGATGCGAGCAAGACCTCCAAACCGATGTAACCCGTTTGAACATAAAAGGTACAAAAAACGGCTACAACCCCAAAGAAAACCATTACAAATACATCCCCGAGCCCCCACATAAGCCAAAGGATAGGGACCAGCCGTATAGGCGTAGCCACACAATACACTCGCGACTCCCACCGCCAAAAGCCACCACCCACCATAAGGAATCAGGCACAGACCAATAACAAACGCTATGGCAAAGGTGATAGCCGTCATCCGTTTCATCGTTTCTGGCTTAATAAGACCGGCGGCAACCGCACGGGTAGGCCCTATACGTTCGACCGTATCTGCCCCCTTCTTAAAATCGAAGTAGTCATTCGCGAAGTTGGTGGCTACCTGAATCAGAAGTGCAAATGCCAAACAAATGAGCGCTGGAATCCAATCAAAACCACCGGCATCATAAGCCAAAGCAGTCCCCACGAATACGGGAGCCATGGCAGCGGGCAGTGTTTTCGGGCGGGAAGCAAGTAACCAGGGTTTTATCTGCATATACGTAGTTTAGTCTGGTTGGCTAGTCTTGGCCTCCAAGCGAGAAATCCAATCGCCAATTTCAGCCTTTCGTTCAGAAAACCGACTTTCTAAAATCCTTGGATACCAGGTTTTCAGAAAAACCAACGCTTCTGCAGACCGCCCTGTCTCAATCAAAAGGCGTGTATAGTTCACACCCAGTGGATACGAAATTCCGGGCAGTGAAACCCCTTCCTGAAAATACGTCAGCGCCATGTTCTGATCATCACAGGCACGATCAGCCAAAAAACCAGCGGCCAGATACCATCCGGAATCATCTATAAAATAGGACCTTGATGTTTCGAAAAATGCCAATGCATCTCTTCCATACCGTTCTCGAATGGAGGCAATCATCGATTCTTCCTTAATCGCTAACACATCAATCTCCCAAACGGGAAAATCATACGCGATCTTGTTAGCGGCTAATTGCCAATATTCAAAATTCCCTGGATCAAGCGCTGTTGCCACTCTGAATTCATCCACCAATCGACAGGCATCTTTTTCTAACCAGGCGTCGTAGCTCTTGACCCAATACCAATGACTTAGCACTTGGCGCCAGTCAGAAACAGGAGCGTCAGATTGCTTCGTTCCCCAAAAAGACACCCCTGCATTAATCGCGCCAAAGGAGAGCAGTAAGACGAAAAGAGATGTGAACGTTTTCATAACTCTCGTTTCCTAAAAACCCAATGAGAGACAGCGAAGAAACAAATACTATGAAGTGTGGCTCGTATACAGTATGAGACAATCGACCCCCGATCTAAGGTGCCCGCATACCACATTTCGTCACCCAGTCCGGTGAGCTGAAATTGAGGAACTAGCGTACCAATTGTCTTCAAAACCATCAGACTAAAACCCTCTGTTCCGCCAGCATAGGTAACAGACCCCAACAGCGCTGATCCTGTTACCCAAACTAATAGCGAGATCAAACAGACAAACAAAAACGACTCAGACAAACTGCCGACGAACAGAGTCAGAGCGGCAAGAACCCATAGGTGTATCGCTTGGGCGACAAACAATTGAAGCCACACTGAAACACCAAGGCTCGACTGAAGGCTACCACCAACCCTTATTTCCATGACCTCTGCATTTACAAGAATAGCCAACAGGCAGTCCGCAGACGCAACCAGCAACAAAACCGCTAACCAGCTTCCCAGCAGTTTACCAAAGATATATTCTGAACGAGAAACACCTCTAACCAAATAACCGTAAACAATTCGTTGCTGCAGCTCGTTGCTCAGCTGATAGCTAAAGAGGATTACGATTAAAATTCCCGATACTAATTGAATGGTGATCCTTCCAAAATCAAACAGCAGTTTCGGTCCTGATTCACCCAACGGAAGCCCCATAAGCAAACGTCCTCCCAAAACGAAAAAAAGCACCGCCAACAGACAAATCTGGAACCACCGATTATGGATTACGATTTCCCTAAAAGATAGGACGGCAAAGAGCCGAATACGACGCAGGGAACTAAGCAACCGACACCTCGACCTCCTTAAGACGTTCCAAGAACCACGCTTGGAACCCACCTTCGAAATCAGGAGGCCCCATAAAATGCGACTTACCATTATGGAGGACCAACACCTGATCGCACAGCGTTTCAAGCCCTCCGGTAACATGCGAAGAAACCACGACCGTTTTGCCGGAAGATTTCAGCTCCCCAACCAGCTCAAGAAAGTGCTCGCGCGCCAGTGGATCCATTCCATCCAACGGCTCATCTAGAACGACCACAGCTGGATCATGGATCAGCGCCTGCGCCAAAGCCACACGCTGAAGAAACCCCTTCGAGAGCTTTCGGATCAATTTATCTTTTTCACCAAGTAGCCGACACCGATTAAGGCAAGTCTCCACCTGCAACCTCAGTTCCTCCGAAGAAAGTCCGCCAAGCTTACCGAGAACTTCCAAGTAGCGTTCAGGGGTAAAAAATCCGGGATAGTTGGCTCTTTCGGGTAAGAATCCAATTTTTTCCGCCCGGACAGCGGACATGGGATCCAGACCGTCGATCTTGATAGTCCCACTCGTTGCTTCGCTCAACCCGCAGATCGTCTTGAGCAAGGTGCTCTTTCCAGAGCCATTGCCACCAAATACCCCTAACACCTGTCCTTTAAACAGCTCTAGGGAAACGCCTTCCAACGCGGCGACTTCAGGTCGTCTCCAGCCATCGGTAAAAATTTTGGAAAGGTCCCTGATGCGAATTATCGGCTCCATTCAGGTCCTAACCGATCGTAAATTCCTTAAACTGAGGTGCTCTTTCAGATTCGGATTGACTGGTATTCCTTATAAAACCCGCCATTTCCTCGCTCAGTGCTCGAATAAATTCCACACACTCGCTCCGTTCACCCTCCAGCTCTAACTGGACACGACCATCAATCAGGTTCTGAACAAATCCCGTCAACTCGAACCCTTTTGCCAGCTGTAACGTTGAAAACCGAAAGCCAACTCCCTGAACGTGGCCCTCAAAAAATATGGTGAAATGACTTACTGAATCTTCCATGGTTAGAGTTGTTAAGATCAATGGCTTAGAAACT
The DNA here is from genome assembly GCA_937920335.1 of uncultured Opitutales bacterium. Lineage (GTDB taxonomy): Bacteria > Verrucomicrobiota > Verrucomicrobiia > Opitutales > UBA2995 > UBA2995. The sequence goes on along the minus strand of CALGUT010000468.1, from coordinate 769 downwards.
TTACTCAATTATTGCCACTTATAAAGTCGATTAAACAAGCGTCTACAGCGATAAATTAAACTTGCGTCACCTATTATTTTCTCAAGGGTATCTGGCATGTTATCTGCATTTGTTAGCCCCTAGGCTAAACATATGAAAAATTTCGATCACGAACAATTTTCAGAAGGCGACTGGGAGGAAAAAGGCGAACTCGCCTGGAATGAATTCGACTGGGAACTCTTCCTCCAAAGACAGGACCACGAGAGCCAACGCTTCATTCGTACCTACAACAGCCTCCCTCCGCACGCCAATCGTATTGATGAAGTCGCTCGAATTATGGGCTGGGACTCATCCGATTGGTCTATGAACGACTTGAATTTCGACGAGATGTCAGATGATAGCAGTTGGTTAGCCGACTCTATCAATGATGACGAAGACAATGACATGGATCCTTACACCCTTCACCGGCACCCATTGTATATTGCCGTTCAGGGACTATTTGATTCCATCCTTCATCTCTGGGAATCTTTGCTTAATGAACAAACAAACGAAATAAGTCCCAAGTATTGCTTCGATTTAGTTCAATCGATCAATCACGGGAAATTGGAGTCCTTACTCGCTCTCCAATCGCTAGACTTGGCAGATTATGCCCTTACTGTTAGTGAGCTGAAAAGAGCACTAAAATCATTGAACCAGAGTTTTAACATTCTGGAATCCATTCATTCCGCAAAAAATCCAAAGCTTTACGCCTTCAAATCGGAATCGATCGGACGCTTGTTCGATATCCGCG
>CALGUT010000467.1 GCA_937920335.1 uncultured Opitutales bacterium | reverse complement strand
GATTCTCAAATTTCTGAGTTGGACTATTTCTTCATTTCCAGAATAAAGCAGACCGAAAGATCCTGAACGGGATAATTTACCTTTGGTCTGAGAGTCACTAACTACACGATTATTGATCCACACTTGATGCCTGTTGTTGTGAACCCGGATGCGGTAATGATTCCATTCACCAGATTGGAAATGACTATGAACGGTTGCCTGCGAATCGCCGGTGGGCGTGGAAACCCCATCTCCGGAAGACCCTCTATAAGCAAAACGAAATTCACAGCCCTGACTGGTTTTCAAATCGGCCTCAAATTCGAAGTTTTCGAAAGCGTCCTTGGAATTCAGTTCATAGGCATTGACACCGGACAATAATATTTCACCACCTCGTTGCTGAATGTTTCCATAGTCCGACGGCATCGTCCAAGAATCGAGACTCTGCAACGACCGCCATTTATCCCCATCGCGCAACCCGATCAGCTGCTCTTTTAGAACAGCTTTAACAAAGGCAAATTCCGGATCGTCAGCTAGATTGAGCCATTCCAAGGGATCTGTTTCATGATCGTAGAGTTCCTCTCCACCATTGGAAGCCAGAGAGTAACGCCAGCGTTTACTGCGAACTGAGAAATGCGGAAATAGCGATCCTTCGTAAATTGTGTGAAGCATGTGATCTTTTCCCGGCAAGGCGGTTATGGCCACTTCCGGACCGCCCCAGTTTCCTTCAGGGTTTCTGAGAAGAGGGAGCAGACTGTGGCCTTCGAGTTCGTAGCCATTGCCATCCACATTGGGGTTTTTGTTTAATCCAAACAATTCATTGAAAGTGGGATAAATATCGATCAACGACACAGGTTGTTCGCAGATAGTCCCTGCCGCTACACCGGGTACTCCAGCAATCACCAGTGGGATTCGCGTCGAAGGTTCCCACAGACTTCCCTTGTAGAGAAAGTTCTTTTCGCCGACATGAAATCCATGGTCGCTGGTAAAAAAGACGACCGTATTTTCACGACCCGGACTCGCGTCCACGGCATCCAGAATCGTTCCCACCTGATCGTCGACGAAAGAGACACAAGCCATGTAAGCCTGGAGCCAGTGTCGCAATAAATCCTTTCCTTCATGACGCACCAACATCTTGTAACGACGGAAACCATACAGCGCTTCGTTGCCAAGGGCAGCAGCGAGATCATTCAAGTCATTAGGCTCAAGTTCCGGCATTTGGATAGATTCAAGTGGAAAACGGTCAAAGTATTTCTTGGGCGCGTAGAGCGGGGTATGGGTGCGGATCAGTCCGGTAAAGAGAGCAAAGGGTTTGTCATGCTTTCGCCGAATAATATCAGCCGACCACCTCGCACCCAATTCGTCTGCCATGGGATCCCGATCCTGCTCATTGATATACTTCCATGGTTTTCCGAAGAGCCGCCAACCGGTATACCCCGGAATTCCCTGGGTCGGATCCGCTGGCCAGACTGGAATATCTGAAAGTGGACCAAAGGTATGCTCCCACTGGTAATCAATGTCTGCGTCGGACCCGTCATACAGGTAAAGCTGTTGAGGATGCGGCAATCGAAAGTTTTCCGATTTTCCATCCCATGGCCAGGGCCCTACATCACCTTGAACACCATATTCATCAAATAAACCATTTTGGTTTCCATGGTAAATCTTACCCGTTCCATAAACCGTATATCCACCATTTCGGAGGTTGTCGTGAAGCGAAACACTTTCCTTCAATATCCCGTTATCCCTCCAATCCTCGAACCAATAGAGGCTCGTCGTCTGAGGATAAAGTCCGAAAAGCATACTAGCCCGTGAGGGAGCACACAGCGGATCGTTGGTGTGTGCATTGGTAAACGTGACTCCGCGCGCTTTGAGCCGGTCAATATTGGGCGTCGGCACCAAGGGTTTTCCGCCAGGGTGAAGGGGCATGTCATTCAGGTCATCGACAATAATAAAAACGATATTAGATTTATCCGAACCGTTCATCTGATTGACGCAGAAAAACGAAGACAGCAGAACAACATTCACAGCGACTAGGATTTTGCTGATCTTTAAATAGCTTACTTGCATTGAAATTCTTTCCAGTTTTTGCCTACTTATTGATCGAAGTGGCTTACAAAGGTTATTCTCGACATTATGGATTTGGGCCAAAATCAATCGCTTAGGCTAAGACATCCTTCACCACGTGACCATGCACATTGGTCAGTCGACGTTCGATACCGTTGTGGTAGTAGGTGAGGCGTTCATGATCAAGGCCCATTAGGTGGAGGAGGGTCGCGTTGAAGTCGTAGACCGTGACGGGATCGACGGCCGCTTTGAAGCCGAACTCGTCGCTTTCGCCGTAGCTGAACCCTTTCTTCACGCCGGCGCCTGTCATGAAACAGGTGAAGGCATCCGGGTTGTGATCGCGACCGGTACCATTCGCTTGCAAAAAGGGCATCCGGCCGAACTCGGTGCACCAGACGACTAAGGTGTGATCGAGGAGTCCGCGGCGCTTGAGGTCGTGGATGAGGGCTGCAGTCGGTTGATCCATGATCTCCGCCTGCATCGCATGGGTTTTCAAAATATCACTGTGGGAGTCCCAGTTGGTAATGCCGTTGCCGCCGGAGGGATCGCTACCGTTAAACAGTTGGACAACACGAACGCCCTTCTCCACGAGGCGACGGGCGAGGATACAGTTTTTGGCGTATTCACGTTTGAGGTCGCTGCCTTGATCGGTGCCGTATTCCTTGTGGATAGATTCCGGTTCATTCTCGATGCCCATGACCTCCGGAACAGAGGTCTGCATCTTGCCGGCCAATTCATAACTCGCGATGCGGGCTGCCAGGTCTGCGTCACCTGGGTATTGCTCCATGTGCTGCGCAT
>CALGUT010000466.1 GCA_937920335.1 uncultured Opitutales bacterium | reverse complement strand
GTAAGCAGTGAGAGCGTTCACGGCGAACCGTTTTTCAGCATATCCTTGATAAGGGATTGGACAGCGGGGGACGGAGACGCGGCTTTCTCCTTGTATGGACAATTCAACGACAATGCTGCCGTGGATCTTAACCGCGATGGGTTTTCGGAAATAACGGATAAGCGATTTCTTACTGGAGGCGCAAATACATGGATTTACCCTACTGATTCCGGAAAGATTAGTCTAAACTACGGCTACAGTTGGGAATATCGCCGGGGTGGAAACCGTCTCGAACTGCTACCCCATGAAGCACAGATCACAGAACAGTTAGAGCATGATTGGCATCGTGGTGGCATAACTTGGGAAGACGGCGATGGCTCTGGCTTTGTATACAAATTGGCTGCGGCCGCTTCTTATGTGAAACGAGATAGTTACTACGGAGGTGTTGGCGATACGTTACTTCCGGGACAGGATGACTTTGATGCGGAAGTTTATGAAGAGGCCCTAGAAGATTCGCGTTTGCTCTATGGATACACCGACACCCTGCGCACCTATTTTGATGCATTTTTCTCCCGAGCCTTGGGAGATCACACTTTCTCTTGGGGCGGCCAGTATCAATTGGACGATGTATTTGATGAGAAGCGCGATGATACTAACCGATCGTTGTTGTCGGATGGTTCTTTGGCGGATTTCAAGGGGCAAGATCCTATAGCGGACGATGAGTTTTCCGATATCGGATTTTACCTGCAAGATGAGTGGATACCCGATTCCGCTTTTAACCTAATCGCGGGTATTCGAGCTGACAAACACTCCGAGCTTAGCGATTGGGTGGTGTCGCCGCGGATGGCTGTTCGCCATACTTTGAACCCCTCGCTAACTTGGCGAGCTTCCATAGCCACGGGTTTCCGAGCCCCGGAAGTTTTCGACGAGGATTTCCATATAGAAATACTCGATGATCCAACCCGTACAACAAACGCTGCCGACCTTAAGGAAGAATCTTCAACGTCTTTTAGCGCGGGTTTCGTCTGGACCCCATCGGAGAATGAGAACCGTTTGCAAATCGAAGGAGAATTGTTCAGAACGGAGCTTCGCGAAACTTTCTTCGTTTCCGACGTTGTTATGATCGACGCGGATGGTAACAGTTTCAAGGAGCGAACCAATGCTGGAGGTTCCAGGGTACAGGGATTTGAGTTGAACAGCAGCTATAGGTTTTCAGATCGATTTAGCGCCGAAGCCGGTCTAACATACTTGGACGCCCGTTTCAATGAAGCGCAGGAGGTGTTGCCCGGAGTTTTCGAATCTCGTTATCTCGAAAATCCCGAATGGAGTGGAGTCGCTCAGTTGAGATACAAAAATGATGATTTTGCCGATCTGTTTCTCGGAATAGTTCAGACTGGACCTATGATTGTGGCCCGGGAAAGCGAAGGCGTCCTCAATCGATCCACTGATAACTTTTGGGTGGTTGATTTTACGGTCACGAAACACTTCCATTTGCGACTTGGAGGGAGAATCCACCACATTGACGTATTAGTTGGAGTGAAAAATATTTTCGACGAAAGGCAGAAAGACCTAACTTCGGGTCCGAACCGTGACACCACGTATTTTTATGGACCCCGGTTTCCGCGAAGCTACGTGTTGCGCGCCGGAGCAGATTGGTAGGAACAAGACGACCATGAAAAAACATTTTATAGGATTTCTAATCCTAATCGCTGCCATCACGTCCCTGAATGGCAAGGCTACGTCATGGGAAACAGACTATGAAAGAGCATTTGAGCGAGCCCTATTGGAAGACAAACCCCTCTTACTGTTCTTCACGGGATCCGATTGGTGTGTATGGTGTCATAAGTTGGATTTAGAAGTGTTCGGCGTCGCGGTCTTTGCCGATGGGATTGATCGGTTTGCTGTTCCGGTCTTGTTGGATTTTCCACAGCGAAGGCGTCTGCCGCCAGCTCAAGCAAAGATCAACCGGGTTCTTAGAGATCGATGGAAAGTGGAAGCTTTTCCGACCGTCCTACTGGTAGATTCCCAAACAGGTAGTTTGCTTTGGCGCCATAGTTATCTGGCTATAGAGGCTTCTGCTTACCTTGAAGCGATCGAGAAAGCCTCGGAAGCATTCAAAAATAGCCGGCGGGAATATAGGTCTAGGTAGGACGTTTTCAAAGGAGGGCAACAGCCTTATAAAACCATAATCGTATGGTATAGGAGTAAATTCTGAGATCGCCTTTATAAGGCGCTGCTAAAACTTTATTGACTCGGTTAATGATCGAGTACTTCTGCACCGTCAGAATTTGGTGACTCAAATTCTAAGTCTGGGGAATTTCGGGGGTCTTAGATATTGCCTTTCCTCATCTCATCAGCCGCACGGTTCGCGGCTCGTGCGGTCAGCGCCATGTAGGTTAGAGATGGGTTCTGAGTAGAGGTGGAAGTCATGCAGGCACCGTCCGTCACAAATACATTCTTACAGCTGTGGAGTTGGTTCCACTTATTGAGAAGCGATGTCTTGGGATTCTTACCCATTCTTACGCCACCCATTTCGTGGATATCGAGACCGGGGGCTTTTTTCTCCTGCCTTGTTTTGATATTGGAGAAACCGGCGGCGGCAAACATCTCGGACAGTTGTTCGAGGGAGTCGGCTTCCATCTTGGCATCGTTGTCGTCATAATCCACGTCAACCTTTAGGATAGGCATACCCCAGTCATCGGATTGTGCCGTATCCAAACTCACGGTGTTGCTTTCCTTGGGAATGGTTTCTCCCATCATATGCGCGCCCACATACCAGCCACCGAGTTTAGGGTTTAAAATGTTTTCCTTGAGGTCACGTCCTACTCCGGATGTATCGCTGTAAGTATTGCGGCCAGCTGAGAAGCCCGTTGCATAGCCCCTCAAAAAATCAGTCTCTTGTTTAAATAGGTTACGGAACCGTGGAATGTAGGTGGAACCGGTACGACCCCCGAAGGTGGCAAACTCGTTCAAACCTTCGAAGCGGGCGCTGATGCCTGTGTTGTAATTGTGGAATGCGATGAATTTGCCCATCAGACCATTGTCATTGCCCAGCCCAAGCGGGAATCGATCGGATACGGAATTGAGAAGAATCAAGTTCGTGTTTAGCGCTGAGGCATTTAGGAAGATGATCTTGGCAAAATAGTCGATGGATTCTTTGGTGACGCTATCGATCACGCGAACGCCGGTGGCTTTCCCGAGAGCTTCGTCGTAGATAACGGAATGAACCACCGAGTGGGGACGCAAGGTCATGTTGCCTGTTTTCTCGGCCCATGGTAGTGTCGATGAGTTACTGCTGTAATAGCCGCCAAGTGGGCAGCCTCGACGGCAGAGACTGCGGCTCAGGCAGGTAGCTCGTCCTTGTTGGAGATGTATGTCTTTGGGCTCGCTCAGGTGGGCATATCGAGCGGCGATCAGGTGACGGTTTTCAAAGTTTTCGTTCAACGATTTTTTGAAATGTTCTTCTACCGCGTTGAGAGGTCCCGGTGGCAAAAACTCGCCATCAGGTAGAGCTTCTACCCCATCTTTGTTTCCTGAGATTCCAGCGAAGGTTTCGACATGGCTGTACCACGGAGCGATGTCCTTGTAACGGATGGGCCAGTCTACAGCAAAACCATCCCGGGCTGGACCTTCAAAATCGTATTGACTCCAACGCTGGGTTTGTCGCGCCCAAATTAAAGAACGACCACCTACCTGATACCCACGAATCCAGTCGAATGGTTTTTCCTGGACGTAAGGATGTTCAGCATCTTTGACGAAGAAGTGATCCGAGTCTTCCTTCCAGGCGTTCGCTCGGCTTAGGATTGGGTTCTC
>CALGUT010000465.1 GCA_937920335.1 uncultured Opitutales bacterium | reverse complement strand
ATCGCCACTATGTGGTTAACCCAGGTCATATTAATGATTGGAGAGTTGGTAACGACCCAGCCAGAACAGGAGTCGGATTTACCTACGAAGATCCAGCCTTAGGAACTTTAACTTCCGATTTCGTTCAAAACCGAAAATTCGATGACACACGCGAAATTGATTCTATCATGCTCGCCGGTCAAAGTTACTTCTGGGACGACCGTATCATCGCGACCTTTGGTATCCGCGAAGACGATTTCTTCAATTCTTCGCCTCCTCACTTCCGCAACTCAATAAACAATCAACGAGATCAAATTAAATACGATGCACCGCGTATCACTGAGCTTAGCGGGGAGAGAACAGAAACCTACGGTGTCGTATTTCACGCGACGGACGTCATCTCGTTCTCTGCCAATAAAGCGACTAATGCGGGTCTTTCAGGCTTCGCTGAACGAGACATTTTCGGACTTCCTGGCGAGCAAGGACAAGCAGTTCCAGTTCCTGCCGGAGAGTCAGAAGATATTTCCATCATGTTTGATCTTCTGGACGGTCGACTATTCATCAAGGGGACCTACTATGAAACTTCAGCTCAGAAAGAGTCGTCGTTTATCTCTTGGAATGACACCAATGTGATTGCAGCGGTTAACAACATCTATGCGAACCTCGCAGAAGGTGATCCTGATGCTACCCCTCCAATCGCACCCTTCATTACTGAAGCCGTGCGAGACAACCAGGAAACTCTGGCAGAAGTGGGCACCACGTCCAATAGTTCTGAAGGTTGGGAAATCTCTGCGACAGCAAATATTACGGAAAATTGGCGCCTGACCGTAAACGCTTCAGAAATCGATTCTACAATCGCTGATACCTTCTCAGAATTTACCCCCTGGTGGAATGGCTCCACTGGGAAACCGTTCTTCAGCCAGTTCGATCAGAATTTCGTGCTTCCGAACGAAGGACCCTTTCCAGATGGAACAACGCTGGGACAAGCGATTGCTTTGACCGAATCGGGTGCAACCAGCGTCCAGGCTCGCGCTGGCCAAACCAGTCCTGGTCAACGCCACTACAAGTTCAATATGTTCACCAAATACACCTTTGATGAAGGGGTACTCAAAGACCTATCACTGGGTGGTGGAGCCCGGTACCGCAGTGGAGCGACCTGGATTCAAACCACGTCACTCGGACAACAAGAGTTCAATGGCATGACCATCTTTGACTTTGTCGCTGGTTATCGCTTGGAGCTCTTTGGCATTCCAGTTGATCTCCAGCTAAACGTCAGAAACTTATTCGATAAGAGTGATTTCTCCGTCGTGCGCCTCAGCAATTTCGAAAATGCATCCGGTGGGTATGATATTGCAAAATACGTTCACACCCCAGGCCGAGACATTCGCCTGAAAGCAAGATTCCGTTTTTAATGTAGTATGTTCTGTTTGAGAGCGGTGCGGCTTCGGCTGCACCGCTTTTTTTGGGCCTTTCGGTTCGGCATCAAAACTACCGTATCCATTTTCCTGACTCGGTATCTTTCTTCAAAACGATCGGCCAACCTTCATGTTGAGGTGAGCCTGTTTCAGCTGGCCAACACTCCAGGTGAACGGTCTCACGATCCGGTGACACAATGATTAACCCATAGCCATCTCGATTTCTAAATTTGTCGAGAAACAGATGCTCACTGGCGTATCCGATATTTCGACTGGTATTAATCTCAAACATTTCCTGATTGCTGATCTTGGGATTCCCCACCGCTGCAACCGTCATGAGATTTCCGAAGCCATCCTCAAAATCACCCGTATAGTAAGGTTCTCCGGGACGGCGATTCGCACCGTCTGTCTTTGGTTCCCACCAACGGCGGTATTTATTGGCCACTGCCGGAACCACAAATTGCCAGACGCTATCTCCATACTCCTTGACGCCGTGCTGAACGACAGACTGTAGATGGGTATCACCCGCCATAAGCAACACGTCTCCCTCAGCCAATATCTCTAAAGCTCGATTACGAGGTGTTTGCGGCCACCCACCTGAGTCCAGATCCAGCCAATAGTCACCCGATGGCGCCGTGTGTAATGAAACAAACGTTGTCTGGGCAAATCCGATACGTACACCGTCCGTTCGTTTGACCCAATCTCTAACAAAGGCTTCCTGCTGTTTACCTAGAATTTCGCCATCCGGAATATCGGCATCTCGCCCATCATACCCATTGTTTATGATCTTGGATCCGTATTTCTCAACAGGTCCCACTAAACCCGGTAAGCTCTTAAATTTTCGGTCTTCAAGAATAACAAAATTAACGTCTCCGAAACTGAAGTCGGTGTAATAGGATCGTAATCCCTGCTGCAGATACTCGCGACTTAACGGCTCAGGATTAGCACCTGTCTGCGTACGCTCAACCATATGAACGAACTCTGGTTCATGCGAGTACCCCCCAGCCTTGTTGTTCCCGTCTCGGGTCGGCGTACCACTATTCCCCCAAAGATCACCCTGATAAACATCGTGGTCATCCACCAACACCACTGTGGGTAGATCACGAGTCAAACGCCCCACATCCCATAGACTCAAATACCATTTGTACAGGTAATCTAGGTGCGGAATACCCTCTGAATGATCGGATCCCGACGGATTTCCACTCTCATAAATCTGATCCCCCAACAATGCAATCAAGTCAGGCTGCTGACTTTTGATTCGAGTCACCACGTCCGTATGTGGAAACCATACATTCGTACTCAACCAACGCCCTTCCGGGGATCCAGCCGCTCCAGCGCCCCAGGTTCCATCAGCTGACAAACCCATGTTTTGATAACAGGTAAGACCCGCAACGGTAACAGTCTCCCCCACACCAGGTGCCGCTTTTATCTTCCCCTTGAACCAATACATGTCTCCTTTCCAAGGATAACCAACCCGGTAATAACAGTCTGAGAGCACAGTTTCCGTACTAAGGTCAAAGAGAGCAGTGAAGCTGGGAGATTCAATAGCTTCTTTCGCTACTCGTTTCCATTCGCCTGCTACTCGAAGCTCCAGCACCGCTTCTCGGGCCTCATTGAATCCCAGAGGAGGAAACTGAGCATTCAACTTCAGTCGAGTTTCATCGAGAGAATAGATAACTCCAAATATCGGACCATAGTGGCGATCCGGATAAAGCATAATCCCCTCACCTGCTGCAACAAAATCCCGAAACCAAAAGCGACGCTCTGTTGATTTGCCACCATGGGAGACGAGGGCTATGTTACCCAACAATTTCTCAGTGGGATAGTTGTTCAACGAAACCTGAGTAACCGTAGTTCTATCAAACAGATTCACGACCCTTAACTCCAAAGATCGGTCGCCATTTATTACACCAGAAACAGTTAACGTAATTTCGTAGTCTTCATAATTACCCAAACTACCCGTACGGGTTTCCGCACTGTTGTTCGGACCCGTTGCCAGTACAGGTCTCTTGTCCTTATCGACTCCATGGTTGGAGATAAACTGCCC
>CALGUT010000464.1 GCA_937920335.1 uncultured Opitutales bacterium | reverse complement strand
TACCAATCGCAAACTGCCTGAACTCGACTGGAGATGGATTCATTTTCCGGATACGGCAAGGTTCCCATTAAAGCCACCAGATGAGCACCCGCTGAGCTCCCCCAGGCACCAATACGGTCCGGATCGAAATGGTATTCGTTGGCATGCCGACGTACCCAGCGCACCGACTCCCGGCAATCGTCAATCTGCGCAGGCCAGATACCCTCATGCGTTAGACGGTAATTGATACTGACAACTGCATAGCCATGTTCCGCCAGATACTCAGCTTTAGGCTTCGCCTTACTTCCGTTTAGCCACCCACCGCCATGCACCCACACCACGACCGGCAGCGTTTTGCCCGACTTGTTTTTGGGGAGATATAAGTCAAGTAATTGAGGTAGCCCTTCCGGAGAGCTATATTCGATATCTGAAATGACATCATAGCTCCCTGATGAACTCAGATCGACTTGCCCCAAAGCGAGCGTGGATGTGATGGGGAGTAAACAGAGCAATCGAAGTATCATAAGGTTACACAATCTCCGATCATCCGAAGTTCATCAACGTCATTTTGCCGGCATTACCTAGCCGCATTTTTTTAGTCCCCAAATGAAGTCTTCCATTTTTCTAACGCCTCCGTCATCGCGAGAAAGCGACTCGGATGATCCTTCGCCAGGTCCTGAGTTTCGGAAGGATCTGACTTAAGATTGTAAAGCTCTGTGTTATTCTTAAATCGAACAAATTTCCACGGGTAATCATACATCGCACTACCAGGACCAAAATCATTGAATAATATGCGTTCAGGATTCGCATCCGACCGTCCACTCCATTGATCAACGAGGCTTACGCCATCCATGGACTCAGGGACCGACTGATCCGCAAGCTGAAGGAAAGTCGGAGAGAGATCGATAAGGTGACTGATCAAACTGTGATCTACAGTACCCTTCTTTTCTTCAGACACACCCGCTGGCCAATACAAGATAAACGGAGAACGAATCCCCCCTTCGTAGCTGGTAGATTTGTGATAGCGATAAGGCGTGTTCGATACGTTCGCCCAGTTGGGGCCGTAGCCCTGGAACGTCGTTTCGTCGCCGGGCATTTCGTTCCCCGATATAGTAATCGATCGGCCATCGCGGGTCACCGCTTCACCCCCTAAGCAACTCAAGCCGTTCTTCTGACCAATCCCTTCATGGCATCCGCCGTTGTCCGCGAAGAAACAGATAAGTGTGTTCTCCAGTTGGCCCGTTTCTTCCAAGGCCTTAATCACCCTTCCGATACCTTGATCCATTCGGTCCAACATCGCTGCGTACACTGCCATGCTTTCTGTGTGCCATTTTGAGTCGACCTCACTCCAAGGCTGGTGAGTCCCTTCAGAAAACGCAGTACCTTGCGGCAACACTCCCAGCTCATTCATACGTTTGAAACGAGCATTTCGTATTTCAGAAAAACGCTTTCCGTCGTAACGGGTTCGGTATTTGGCTATGTCTTCAGGCAGCGCATGCAACGGCCAGTGGGGCGCTGTGTAAGAAAGGTAAAGAAACAGCGGTTTTTCTTCGTTCGCCGCAAAGTGATGGTGAACATTGCGAACCGCCTCGTCGGAAATCGCATCCGTCAAATAAAAATCATCAGTGATTTCGCCCTCCGCAGAGTCCGTCCCGCGCATGAGCGTATACGGGTTAAAATAGCTCACTGCACCATGGAGGTTACCGAAATAGTGATCGAATCCGAATGCCAAAGGATTTCGCGAAGGATCCTCATGACGATTTTCATCCAAATGCCACTTACCACTCAAGTAAGTCCCGTAGCCCGCATCCTTCAGACGACCGGCAATCGTTATGGTATCCGGCTTCAATCCATTTCCAATAGTCACATGCTGGTAATACTGACCAGTCAACAGAGAGGCGCGGGTTGTCCAACACTTGGAGGTATTATAGAAATTAGAATAGCGAACACCGTCAGCCGCCAATCGGTCAAGGTTCGGCGTATCGATTTCACCTCCATAGCAGCCTATATCCGAATAGCCCAAATCATCCGCAAGGATTACAATAATGTTGGGTGACGCCCCAGTCGCACCCGACCAGACACACAAAGATAATAGCAAAAAAATGCATGAGTGGATAAACCGTTTGAGCATCGCTTCAGTCAATTGCACACCGATCCTTTACTCCAGAAAAATTACGACTACGAACAGTAGCTGTTTTGAGTCATGAACATCCGTGTTTGATTCCCTAGACCTGTTCGTCCATAACCGGAACCTCAAAAGTAATATCAGTCATGGACATCAAAATTTTAGACACTGAAGAAGATATAATTCCATGCTTTCCCGTCATGAAGGCCCTTCGACCTCATCTGACGAAGGATCGTTTCATAGAAAACTTCCGGGTACAGCAACCTCAGTCCTACAAGATCGCAGTTGCCATAGATAGCTCAGGAACCATCTGTGCTCTGGCCGGCTACAGGTTCTGCAATTTCATGGCCTGGGGAAAGGTCATCTATCTCGACGATCTTGTCACTGATCCAAGCACATTAAAAAAAGGCTACGGCGGTGCACTGTTGGATTGGCTCGAGGAAGAAGGCCATCGAAACAACTGCGATGCCCTGCATCTGGACTCTGGATACCAACGGCTCGATGCCCATCGGCTCTACTTAAAGAAAGGCTGGACGCTCAGTAGTCATCATTTCTCGAAAGAACTGTGAACTAACTGGGTATGAACCGTCAGCTTTTCAAGCGGAGAGCGAGCAAGGTGGTATCATCCTGCGGGAATTTTTTTTCACAGTAGTTTCTTAAGAATGATTCAACAGCACCCACCAACTCATCAATAGGTTTATCTGCGTTCGACTTTAGAACTTCAACCAAGCCCCCAGAACCCAACTCCTGTCCTTCGGCATTCTGACATTCGACCAGTCCATCGGTCATAAACAAGAGACAGTCTCCAGGTTCCACGGACAGCTTGGTAACAAATACGTCCTGGCAAATACCGAGCCCCACGACGTTCTCACTCGGACAATCAATAACTTCTACGCTGTCTTGATTTTTCCGGTATATCAAAACGGGAGGTTGAGCCGCGTTCGCAATCGTCAAAACACCGAACCCTAGATTTGAGAAATCCAAAGTTCCGACCATGGCCGCGACAAACCCCGACGGGATCAAACCCTGCATATGCTGATCCAAAGTAACCAAGGCTTCTTCGGGGTGCGCAAAATCCGACGGCATATAAAAATCAGCCAGGTGCTTTACCAGTATCGTAAAAAGCCCGGCTGACAAACCATGCCCACTCACATCGCCTAGTAGAAACGAGAACTGTTCATCCGTAACCAGTGGAAACGTAATTATATCTCCACCAACGTCTGAGTAACGAAGGTTGAGCACGCCAATATCAACTCGAGAGTGCTCCGGCAGCGGTCCGGGTATGAGACGCTCTTGCACACGACCCGCATTCTCGAAATCCATCTGCATCTCTTCGTTCTTTAATCGCAATAATTCTCGGCTTTCCTCCAATGCCCGCTGAGCTATCACCTGTTCGGTGATATCACGGGTGATTCCCATAATCCCTACCGGTTCACCAGACCCCAGATACAGAGGAACTTTGGTCGACGTAGCCCAGGTAACACTTCCATCCGGCCAGGTCTCTTTTTCGGTAATGTTTATCAGCTTTTTATTTTCACGAATAAGGCGTTGCTCATCTTCAAATGCTTGCCGCGCATGTTCTTCCGTAAAGAAATCGAAATCCGTTTTTCCAATCAGATCATCGGGCGTCTTTAGACCGAACTTGGCTGGCACCACATCACTCACCTTAATGAACCGGCTTTGGCGGTCCTTAAAATATACCTGATCCTGAGTCTGTTGAAGCAGCGCATCGAACAGCAAAGTAGCTGAAGCACTTAGCAACTCCGGATCGTTATTCTCGGATTCTTTATCCATGGTGTATCAATCGAGTCTTCTATTTACCAAAGTCCTAGGGAGTGTTTGTGAATTCAGAATCGAAACCAAATAAAAATAGCAGCAATGGC
>CALGUT010000463.1 GCA_937920335.1 uncultured Opitutales bacterium | reverse complement strand
ACAATCAACGGGACGAAAATTGGGATGCTTCGAAGTAAGAAGCGGCTCCAATACGTTTGCATCATAACCAGCCCCGTTTTCAATAAATTCGTAACGGACAATGGATCGGCTTTTGAAACGACAGGTCAGAAGTTGCCCTTGAATATCTTCGGGCAAATGTGTGCCACTCGCCAAATCTCCTCCACACTGTTTCTCCGTCGTGATCAGCGGTGGAATACGGGTATTCTCTTTGAAAGCACCTGTCCCGGGAGACAGATACATTATCCGAGGATTATTGACCATAAACGACTGTCCCCATTCGTCGAATACATGCCCCCATGGATTCCCTCCAGTGCCTTTACAAAAGACCCGGAGTTCCTGAGTCCTGGGATTAAACTGGTAGACGCCGCCGTTGTAGTTACGAACGAGACCATGTTGCGTTTCAACCTGCGCGTGTAGAAAGATACCTTCCTGAAAATAGATCCACCCACCTGGGCCACGCCGCCACGCGCTGATGGAGTGGTGATTATCTTCGATCCCGAATCCGGTTAATGCCATCTCGCGAACATCTGCGACATCATCGCCATTCGTATCTTTGAGAAACAAAATATCCGGTGATTGACCCACATAACAACCCCCATTGGCTAATTCGATTCCAGTAGGTAGATAGAGGCCATCGGCGAACACAGTGGACTTGTCCGCCTTGCCATCACCATCCGTATCTTCGAGGATAATGATCTTATCATCCGCGATTTTTCCCGGTTGAATCTGAGGATAGGACCAGGAGCAGGCAACCCACAGACGTCCCCGGGAGTCCCAGACCATATGGATGGGGTTCGCCAGCATAGGATCCGCGGCAAACAAGTTGATCGCGTAACCGTCCAACAATTCAAAGTTATCCAACTCGGACTGTGGATCATGATTGTTCATCAGATCCAAATCAGCGCCTTCCAGATTCTTAATTTTGATGCCATCGGCGCTTTGCCCGCGCGTGAAAACGGTTGAACCAACCAACCAAATTGCGGTGACAGCGAGCAGCTGTATCGATTTTCTGTATAGCGGAAACATAGATCAGTTAGTTAATTTTGTGTTCGGCGCCAACTGCCATTGGCGTATCTTGAGCTCGGTTCCTCCCTGCAGCGATTCGTCCTTCTTTCGGGTTAGCTCATTGAACTCGATAACCTCTTGGGGCAGCGCCCGACCACTCGGTGAATTTCGCCTTTCTCCGACTATGTGCACTTGATTAAGCGCTTTCCAACTGTAGGTGAATTGAGTGTTCTTATCGATCACCTCCGAACGGAATGATTCTGCCTCCTGGTGGGCAGGTGAATTGTCGATCGGCACTCCCTCAGCCCATTCTTCATGTGTAGCCGTAGCTACTGGAACTCCATCAATAGTTAACGAATATTCACCGGGATCGAGATTTTCTACTATCATGGTATCACGCCCATCAACAGTCTTGGATCCGGCAGGCGGAGGTATGGAAGCCGGTTGCTCCTCCTTCACCTGAAAGTTGAAACTACTGGGTGATATATTAAGAGCTGAAAGTTCCACGCCCTCGGCGTCCAACAGCCCTGACTGGGCGTCAATGCGGAGACTCCATGGCTGTTTTTCCTTACCGGTTAAACGGTTGAATAGAAGGCTGCTAACCGCCCAATAGCCCGATGCATTCAGGTGAATTCCATTCGTAGTTAGTTGAGCCGAAGAAGTATGCTCCATCAGTCGCGAACTGGGTTCAAAGAGATCGATAAACCCGATCTCCAATGACGATGCAACTTCCGCCATCGCTAAAGTATACAGCGAGAGCTCATGATTTCGCTGCTCCCACCGAGGCGTGAGCTTCCCAAGATTTTCGTAGGCGATTGGCGAAACCAGAACAAGCCTGACCGCCGAGGACCCATTAAACTGCTTACCGAGATAAGCGGACAATAACTTACTTAGATCTGTTTTAAAATTCTCGATACCCGCTTCTCCCGCAAATGATTCACTCATACCAAAACAGGCAATAATGAGATCTGCTTGGTGTTCGGTTAAGGTTGATTCCTCAGTTGGAAAATTAGTGGGACGATCCCTCACACTCACCGTATCCCCTGCCCAGGCAAGGTTTCGAATCGAGATCGGATCATCGACAAATTCGTTTAGCAGCAACGCCTCCACATAACCATGATTACGCAACTGATCCGCGAAAGTATTCCCGACATAAGCGATACGATCACCGGGTTGAACCCAGGCAGCGAAACTGGCGATCATCGAACCCAGGTAGCAAAGCCACGGAACGAAAATTCGTAGTGCCCTCACTTCGTTCAAATAATAACTACTTGTCCGCACGCTCTATATTCCAGGTTGAGATTTCGGTATCCGCACTGGGGACTTCCCTATCAAGCGCCCAATGAACACTATTTACCAACATCCGCGTAAATGACACTTCACCAAAATCTGCAGGGTGTCCAAACGTTGTCCCGAATACCTTGCCTCCCCATTCATTTTCCCAGACCCAAGCCACGATATCGGCTTCACTCGTATTTACCTGCAGCGGTCCATAATCTTTCTGTAGCAGACGCATTTTTCCCTGACCGGTCCCAATAACGAGGGGAATACAACCGCCTTCTAAACGGGTTAGATAAAGCGTTCCTTCCGACTCCCACGACCGTTTCTCAACATGCTGCATGATAGGATGCTTTAACTGCCGATCAACGACGCTGATCTGGGTCTTTCCGGTTTGGTGCACCACATAAGGAGTTCCAAGGACTCGTCGACCAAAACCATCATTCCATTCATAACGCGGGTGATCCTTGGGGTATTTAAAAGAGTGGTTGGCGGTTCGCAGGCCGATGACCGGTTTCCCGGATCTAAAGTAGTCCTCTATCGGTTGCCACTCATCGTCAGGTAGTTTTAAAAAGCGCGAGAAAAAGATGACCAGGTCAGCGTCGTCTAAAGCCTCTATACAAGGAAGCACATTGTAGAATTTCTTTTCCGGATCACCTTCGCCCATAACAACCGTCGTCTCGAAGCCGAACCGCTCCAGCTCAGCTGCAAATACTGGCATCGTCAATTCGGGAGAATAATGAAGCGTCCCAACAACCAGAACCACGTGTGGCTTATCATCCTTCGAATAGACAGAAATACACAGTGAAACACTCAAAAGAATATGAGCAAAAGCGCTTAGGGTAAACTTCATAGGGCAACTTGGAATCTGGGGTAACTTAGACTAAACACCTGTGATACGGTATTCTCATCAATACTTACTGTCATTGCCCTTTCCGTAAAGAGGAAAGGATATCCTACAAAGTAAGGATGGGGTAGATATATCTAAGCCAGGAATCGGTCTGAT
>CALGUT010000462.1 GCA_937920335.1 uncultured Opitutales bacterium | reverse complement strand
GATCAAGTGTCTATTCAGCGTTTTATGGCTACCAAAGATGCGAAGACGGCACGCAAGGCAATTGGTATGCAACTGACAGTGGGTGCCATTGTTGGGATCACTCTGGGTATCACGGGATTCGCATTGCTTGGGTATTTTCAATCCAATCCCCAGTTGCTTCCTGTCGGAATGACTCTCAATGAAAATGCCGACAAGATCTTTCCCCACTTCATTGCTTTCCACCTTCCCCCGGTCGTTTCCGGTTTAGTCGTCGCCGGTCTTTTTGCGGCCGCAATGTCTAGTATTGATTCGGGAGTGAATTCAATCACGGCGGTTGTGATGACTGACTTTCTTGATCGTTTTGGAATGAAGCCCGAGACAGAAAGGAAACATATTCTGATAGCCCGCGGACTGGCTGTTGGAATTGGTGTCGTGGTGGTGCTTAGCAGTACTCTGATCGAACATGTGCCGGGCAACTTTACCGCAGTGACTACCAAAACGGTAAATCTACTGACCGTTCCTATCTTCCTCTTGTTCTTCTTTGCTCTCTTTGTTCCTTTCGCCAATGCAAAGGGTGTGTGGGTCGGAGTGTCCTGTAGTATCGTGGTCGCCGTTCTGATAGCGTTTTCAGGTCCCATTTTTGGAATGAATGAGCAAGGCCTGGACCCCATTAGTTTTCAGTGGATATCTCCTGCTGCTTTAGTGGTTGGCATCGCGGTCGGTTATTTGGCCTGCAAATTCTTTTCAACCCGAGCTGATAGGTCCGTTGTATGAATCATCGTACTTCTTCTTACCTCTTTCTCATAATCTTGGTTGTTTTTAGTTTGAGTGGGCGTGCGGTTGTGGCCGCAGAGCTTATTGAGTTATCCGATGAAAACCGGGCCAGGTGTTTAGAAGTACTTCGGGAGGGGTTAAAGTCCGACGATTTCTGGCCATCCATGCACGCTGCGGAAGGACTTACGCTAGGGGGGCATGGGGAAGAGGTTATAACCTTTTTGGAACCCAAACTTCTAGGCGAGAACGACGATCAACGCCGTTGTGGTCTTGCGCGGGAATTAGTTCGAGCCGGAAGACGAGAATACACAGAGGTGCTGCTGGATATTCTCGCGAGTGACGATCCTCATGGCCATGTCCATGCCGCTGAGAGTTTATACAAGGTAGTTGAGATTGGAGACGGATCGGCCTTGCGCCATGCATTCGCCCAGTCTCCCAATATCACATTGCGAGTCATGGCTGCTGCTGCGCTGGGACGTTGTGGTAATCCAGAGGCGATGGCCTTTCTGCGCGAGCAATTGGTATCGGCTGAACCCAGCATTGCCCGGATCGTTGGCTGGGTTCTGGGCCGCATCGGATCGAGTCAGGATATCCCAGGAATTCGCCGCCGTCTTGAGAATTCCGAGGACGACCTGCAGCGCGTATTCCATGCAAATTCGCTCGCCGCCTTGGGCGATAAAATGGGCCTTGAACAATTGGAGCGTAATCTCAGTTCCGATGACCCTGGTTTCCGTACCTATTGTGCGACATTCGCGGGAGATGCTCGTGCGACTCAAACCAAGCCTGAGCTCATTCGTTTACTCGAAGATCCTCACCTGGACGCTCGCATCCGTGCCGCCCAGTCCTTGCTCGTGCTTGCTGCTACCCCTCCTCACGATAGGTTAGAGGATATTTCGGAATTAGTCTTCATTCCGACAGAAGACAACCCACGCTATACGGAAGGCTCGGTGCTTGATTTACAGGATGGGTCTCTTCTCTTTGCTGTGACGGAGTTCTTTGGTTCCGGAAGCGATTTTGCTGAGGCGCACATTATCGCCCGTCAATCCAGTGATGGTGGCCGCACGTGGGGTAAAAAAAGAATCCTTCAAAAAAACACCGGCGGACTGAATTGCATGAGTGTAACGCTTCGCCGTCTGCCTAGCTCCGACCATTCCCATCGTATCGCTCTTTTTTATCTTCAGAAAAACAGTCACAGCGATCTCGATCTCTATGTTAAGTTTTCAACCGATGAAGCACGGAGTTTTGGATCTCCGATTCTGGTTACTGACGATCCCGGCTATCATGTGGTAAATAATGATCGTATCACACGGCTTTCCTCGGGTCGTTTGCTGGCACCCGCTGCGTCGACCCCAGACGTCACCAAAGTGAACCATTTTGTAAGTCGGTGTTATATTTCGGACGACAACGGACTTAGCTGGCGTAAGGGGAAGGAAGCGGTTGATCTCCCCAAACGCGGAGCGATGGAACCAGAAGTGGTTGAGCTGACCGATGGCCGCGTTTTGATGATCATGCGCAATCAACTGGGGACCATTTCAAAAAGCTACTCGGCGGATGGAGGTGATACCTGGAGCCAACCCGATAACTTGGGTATAACGGCACCTGAAGCTCCCTCTACGCTGCGACGTATTCCTTCAACCGGAGATTTACTCCTTATCTGGAACAACCATTACAAGCCCGGGGAAGGGCACGGCGGAAAACGGTCTCCATTGAATGTAGCTGTCTCCTCTGACGATGGCTTGACCTGGAAGTATAGGCGCACTCTGGAATCCGATCCTGAGCGATCTTACTCCTATGTGAGTCTAACCTTTGTCGGTGAACGCGCAGTATTGACTTACTGGGTGGGCGATTCATCAAAGCGACAATGGTCTACTAAATTTCGTTCATTACCCGTTTCCTGGTTCTACCAATAATCCCAATCAATTATGAGAAAAAGCAAAACACTCGCCCGTATCCGCAATGGTGAAGCCGTCCGCATTTGTGCGCTCGGTCACTATATCCCCTGTTACGTTAAATATGCTGCCGAATACGGTTTCGATTGTATCTGGCTCGACCTGGAGCACCGGGCTATGGATGACCGTGAAGTACAGGCCCTAATGGCCTTCTTTCACAAATACGACATCGACTGCATGTTGCGACCATCAACCCTCGAGAAGTCGAAACTCTATCGCTACCTTGAAGATGGCGCCAGTGGGTTTTTGGTTCCCCATGTCTCTACACCCGAAAAGGCGCAAGCCTTGGTCAATGCCTGCAAATTTCCACCTATTGGAGATCGTGGGCTAGATGGTGCCGGTATGGATAACGACTTTATGCTTTTCGACGACGACTATCCAGCTCGCACGAATGCCGAAACCTTTCTGGTCGTGCAGATCGAAACACCTGAGGCAGTCGATAATGTAGATGCTATTGCCAGTATCGAAGGAGTGGATGGTTTATTTGTCGGTTCAGGTGATCTGGGTTTTCGTCTTAAGCAATCACCGGATTATCCCGATCTGGAAACCTGTATTGAGAAAGTGGCGGCCGCTGCAAAAAAACATGGAAAAGTGTGGGGGCTTCCGGTGGGGTCTCCAGAGGCTGTTCAAAAACGAAAAGACCAAGGTGCACTCCTTATGCCTCGAGGTGGAGAAGTGATGGCATTGATCAAAACACTTGCTGCATGGCAGGAGGAGATGGACGGCATCTTGTAGAAGATTTCTCAGTTTCTGAGTTCAATGAACAGACGTGAGTTTATAGCAGCAGCTGGATGGGCCGGTTTGGGGAGCTCCCTGGTATTGAAAGGAGCTACCCAGCCTTCATCTGAGATTCTGAAACGGAGTGATGCTTCATGGAATTCGTTGTTAGCCGATTGCCAGAATCAGTTGTTTGATCAGTATCTTCCTTTCTGGGAGCGGGGCGGAATCGATGAGGAGCATGGTGGATTCATGTGCTATCTCTACAACGATGGATCTGTAGAGAATGACCGAAAGGATATATGGTATCAAGGACGTGGAATCTGGGTGTATTCAAATATCTATAACGAATGGGATAAGGATCCGAAGTTGCTCAAGATCGCTCAAAAAGCCAGGGACTTTATGGTGCAGCACATGCATCGCGGGGACGGGACCTGGCAAGATACGGTCAACCGGTTTGGGCAATCCGTCGATACGATCGCGATTGATCGGTCGAACAATATCTACGGGGCGTTGTTCGCTGCGGTCGGTTTGATTCAGTATGCAAAAGCAACCGGAAGCGAAGAAGACCTGGAGTTAGCCAGATTGTCGTTGAAGAAATCGGTCGAACTCTACGAGGACCGAACCTACTCTGGAGTAGTAGCGGAGGGAGTCACTGAGAAGGGGCTTCGCGCACAGGGGCACTCATTTATGTTTATTTGGGCGTTGCCGCAATTTCTGGAGCTGGATCGTGATCCCTGGTGTGAGGCGCTCTTGGTTGAACACTTGGATCGATTGGCCAATAGCTTTTGGAATCCAGAGTATGGTATTTCAAATGAGATTCTTTACCACGATTATTCACGGATTCCCTCTCAATCAGTATTCATGGTGCCTGGGCATAGTATTGAGGCTCAGTGGATGGGCATGGTGGAAGCGAGGCGATCGGGTGATGACGAGATGCATGAGCGCTTCAAAAACAGAATGCGGCGTTTAATAGAGATGAGCTGGGACTATCCATTTGAGGGAACCTGTGATACCGGTTATCACGTTTATGCATCTGATGAGCATCCAGCAGGTCCGATTCTGGAGATGAAAACCATGTGGGCGCAGACGGAGGTGGCTGTGGGTTGTTTACTCGCATTTGAACATAGCCGCGAGACCTGGGCGCGGGAGTGGTTTGAGCGAAGTTGGAGTTATTTGCAGCGAACCATGACGACGGATCATGGTGTCTGGCGACAGGCCGTTGATCGGGAAGGCAAGGATCTACAGCGGGAAGGCATCTCGATCTATCGAAAAGGTAATTTTCATCAGCCGCGCTGCTTATTGTATTTGATGCAGGCACTGCGTCGTATGAAAGTCTCATGAGGATGAGTGATTTGATGAATGAAATTATTTGATTTTCAGGTAAACGGCTTTGGCGGGGTAGATTTTCAATCTGATAACCTGAGTTTGGCTGATGTGAAGCATGCCGTGGATGCGTTGAATCGTCACCATATGACGGCCATATTTTTTACGCTCATCACAGATCGAGTAGAGAGCTTATGCAGAAAATTGGAAGCGATTGAGCATATGCGCGCTCAGGATGCTTCGATTGCCTCGACCATCTGCGGGTATCATCTGGAAGGACCTTGGATATCGACGGAGACTGGCTATCACGGAGCCCATCCAGTCGACTTGGCGTGCAACCCGACGATCGAAGACTACCTTCGTTTACGAGATGCTGCTGGTGGCAATTTGAGGGTGATCACGCTGGCCCCAGAAATTGAGGGAACTGAGTTGATCATCGAAGCGGCCAAAGCGGATAATATACGTATCAGCCTGGGCCATACGAATGCGTCGGTAGCGGCTATTGACCGTGCAATTCTTGCAGGTGCCACCTTGGCCACTCACGTAGGAAATGCGGTCCCACTTCACATGCACCGTCATGATAATGTCGTGCAGCGATTATTGGCTAGAGATGAACTGATTGCTTGCCTGATTCCCGATGGGATTCATTTGCCACCCTTTGTGCTCCAGAACTATTTTCGCGCAAAACCAACAGGAACCGTGTTCTTCACGACGGATTGTATGGCTGCTGCGGGGGCACCTCCGGGACGGTATACCGTCGGGCCTCACGAAATGGATGTGGGGGCGGATGGAATTGTGCACCTACCCGGTGATTCTCGTTTTGCCGGGTCGTCATTGACCCTCGATCGAGGGGTTGAAAACATAACGAATTGGCTGGGCTTGGAGAAAAACGAAGCTGTTGAGTTGTGCGGATCGTTGCCCGCGAAACATTTTGGAATTGAATTATAGACTATTGAATTATGACTGAATCTGGTAATCCCAAACCTGTCCGGGAACTTAGCTCGGACTCACTAAAAGCCGCTGTTTATGCGAATCGCCAAGAGATGGGGAAAGCAGCGGCGCTTTACGTAATTGACTACCTCAAGGAGCTTCAGAAAAGCCGTGACGAAATTCGGATAGTCGTAGGGAGTGCTCCGTCTCAGGATGAGTTTTATGAGCACCTGTCGTCTTTATCTGAAGATATCGATTGGGGAAAAGTCGTCGTTTTCCATATGGATGAGTATGTGGGGTTGTCCGCAGATCATCCAGCGAGTTTCCGAGCTTACCAACACCAGCACTTTGTGAGTAAGGTGCCGCTAAAAGCCTTCCATGAAATACGAGGAGAGGCTTCGGATTCTGAAGCGGAGTGTCAGCGATTGTGTGCCCTGCTTTCTGAAGCACCGATCGATCTTGCCTGTTGTGGAATTGGTGAAAATGGACACCTCGCATTTAACGATCCGCCGGTTGCTGATTTTAACGATCCGGTTGAAGCCAAGGTGGTAGAACTGGATGACATCTGTCGTCAGCAACAGGTGAACGACGGTTGTTTTCCATCGTTCGATGCGGTTCCGACCCATGCTATTACCCTAACCCTGAAAGTCTTTAAGAATGCTGCGATGCTCAGTGGGGTTGTGCCGGCTAGTAGCAAAGCGGAAGCGGTGGCTGCGACATTGAGAGGTCCCATTTCCACCGATTGCCCCGCGTCTTTGATGCGACAACACCCGAACGCCCGATTATTTCTCGAACCGGACTCAGCGAAACTTCTCTAGCTGAACTAGTTGAATCTCGTAGATAACCTCGTCCGTTTCTGCGGGACCGGCTACATTACGTGCGGCACGAATTTTCTTTGCCTTTTTCGAGTCCGTAGTTTCCACCCAGGCGACGGTGTAGAGATGGCCGTCGGTTCCCATTTCTACGCTTTCAGTGAAAAAGATCCGTCGCCCATTGGATGTGGTAAGTGGTCCGTGGTCTTTAAACCTATCCGTGTCTATTTGGTAGGTGATTAAATGAACAGAGCTCGTTAGATCGATCCGTCCTTTGGCTGTTTGTCCGGGTGCATGTCCCAGGTAAATGAGCGTGTTGTCAGGGCCAAGCATAAAACCTAATTGAGTGCGGAAGGGATTTCGTTGGGTGTCTTGATCGATGGTCACGGGTCTGAATGAACGAACGGATCGCATAGTTCCCGTCGAGGGCTTGAACTCGAATAGTTGTGAACTACCTCCGTGGAGTCCCCAAAAACTTTTGGTGTTGGAGTTCCAAAGGATCGTGCGCCAGCCCTGCCAGAAAAAATGGGCTTCGGGGGGGATCGTAAAATTTTCTTCCTGGACGGGTATTACCTGGTTTACATTTATCCCCTTGAGATAGTTTACCGGTCGTTGGTTTCCTGTATCCAAGTTCCAGACACGTCCAGTGTCGGTTGATCCATACAGATTTCCTTCTTCGTCTATTCCCAGCTTCCTGCAAATGAAATTCCATTCAGACCCCAGGTGACCCCATTCTCCGCGGTTTTGAGTTGCTCCCCAGTTGTGTAACAGTTTCTCCTTGAGATTATAGCTAATGAGTAATCCGGTGGGCCAGGTCATCCCATAAAGCGTACCGCTGGTTTTATCCAACTGCATGGCGATGATACCTTCATTGGGGAGTTGAAGTTGTGCCAAAGCTTCGAATGTCCCGTTTTTCAAATGATAACGGATAAAATGACCACCTGGGTAAGGAGTGCGTCCGTCCTCTGGAGTCATGTTTGGCAGATTGCCATCGTAGGAGGAAGTATGGGTGGCGAAATACAAATAACCTTCGTGTTCTATTAATCCAGTGTGTATCTTTCCGTGAGGCGTTTGTTTGCTCACGTCCGTGCCGAGGATGTTTCCAAGGTCTCCGACTTGCGTTATAGACTCAC
>CALGUT010000461.1 GCA_937920335.1 uncultured Opitutales bacterium | reverse complement strand
CCAGAAGGACCGAACGGAAATCAAGCGCACTCGACGCCGCTAAAGACATCCGTGAAACTTTCGCTCGTATGGCCATGAACGATGAGGAAACTGTAGCACTTATTGCTGGCGGACACACCTTCGGTAAAGCCCACGGTGCAGCGGATCCTAACGAATACGTTGGACGCGAACCTGAGGCCGCGCCTCTAGAAGAACAAGGTCTCGGTTGGAAGAATACTTACGGCACCGGTAACGCGGGCGATACTATCGGTAGCGGACTCGAAGGAGCATGGACCCCGACACCTACCAAGTGGGACAACACTTATTTCGACACCTTGTTCGGCTACGATTGGGATCTCGTTAAAAGCCCTGCCGGTGCCCAGCAGTGGATTCCTACGGATCCAGCCGCTAAAGAAACCGTTCCAGACGCGCACGACCCGTCCAAGACACATGCACCTATCATGTTCACGACTGACCTCGCCTTGAGAATGGACCCCATTTACGGACCGATTTCCAAGCGCTTTCATGAGAACCCAGATGAGTTCGCAGACGCTTTTTGCAAAGGCGTGGTATAAATTAACTCACCGGGACATGGGACCGATTTCACGTTGCCTTGGATCGATGGTTCCATCGAAACCATTGTTGTGGCAAGACCCGGTTCCTGCTGTGGATCATGACCTGATTGATGAACAGGATATCGCTGCTCTAAAAGAACAGCTCCTGGCATCCGGACTGTCCATATCCCAACTCGTTTCAACTGCCTGGGCTTCTGCAGCATCCTATCGCGGCACTGACAAGCGCGGGGGCGCTAACGGTGCACGTATTCGCCTTGCACCACAAAAGGACTGGGAAGCCAACCAACCAGAAGAGTTGGCAAAGGTCTTACCTGTTTTGGAGAAGGTGCAATCGGATTTCAATGATTCGCAGTCTACCGGAAAGAAAGTCTCCCTTGCAGATATTATCGTTCTTGGCGGTTGCGCGGCTATTGAAGCCGCTGCAAAGAAAGCCGGGCACGCTGTGCAGGTACCTTTCTCTGCTGGACGCACGGACGCTTCTCAAGCAGAAACCGATGTCGAATCCTTTGCGGTACTAGAACCTGTCGCAGATGGATTCCGTAACTATCTGAACCCTGACTATGCAAAGTCAGCAGAGAACCTGCTGATAGATCGTGCACATTTACTGACGCTAACAGCACCTGAGATGACTGTCCTCATCGGCGGCTTGCGGGTGCTTAACGCCAACGTTGGAAAGTCCGAACTCGGCGTCTTTACAAAACAAGCTGAGACACTCACCAACGATTTCTTCGTAAATTTGACTGACTTGAATACCCAGTGGGAGAAGTCCAAAAGGTGTGAGTTTTTCTACGAAGGCACCGATGCCGATTCAGGCACCCTCAAGTGGACAGGAAGCGCGGTGGATCTCGTGTTTGGATCGAACTCCCAACTACGGGCCATCACTGAGGTCTATGCCTGTGACGACTCGGAAGAGATGTTTGTGAAGGATTTCGTAGCGGCTTGGAACAAGGTCATGAATCTAGATCGTTTCGATCTAGCCTAATTCTATCGATAACATTTGAAAACAGTCCCAGAGCCTGGCCGCAAAACGGTCAGGCTCTTTTTTTATACGCATTTCCCGACCCATCTTTAGGACCGGCCTTCCAGTCCCCCTATTCAAAGGACCATTTGAATAGCTTCGTTCGGTCTTTTACCAGCACCCCGTCCTTAAGAAGCACCGGTCCGGTCCAAGTGGCACTGTCGGCTACCCCGTAGGAGGCAATCGCCCGGTAAGCGTCTTCTCCTGCAGGAATGATTTCCAGCGTGGCGTTATCCTTGAGCGCAACGATATGCCCGGGAATCGTTAAAAAGGTTCCATACTCACCCATTCGCGGTGGGCCTTCCCATATAATATCTCCGGTCATGGGATTAAGTCGAAAAAACTGACCTCGTTTCAAATGAGACAGTCCATAGAGACTATCTCCACTTATCACAGCACTCGCCATATTGAGTGACACATCACGTTGATGCCAATTTTCCTCAACCCTCCAAGTTCCATTTTCAAGGATCGGTTCAAGACTACGAATGCCTCGATTTTCTCCACCAATAAGAATTCGGCCCTCATAATGAACAGGAGTTGGGGAATTTTGATTGGAGCCGCTGTGAGGGAGGTAATAATCCCATAGTCGGCGACCGGTATCGCTTTCGACGCCAACGACCGATTCGTCATTCCATTCAACAATCTGGCGAACCCCCTGAAGCTCAATCAGGATGGGCGAAGCATGACAGACTCCGTCTTCACCTTCTGTCCATACTTCCTCTCCAGTTTTGACATCAAGAGCTACGAGAATACCCGCATCGTCGCTTCCGAAGTGAACGACTACTCGATTGCCATCCACCAACGGAGAAGTCGAATGTCCCCAAGCGGGCTGTGTCTTACGAAACTGGTTTGCATAATCTCGGCGCCACAATAGCTCGCCTGATTCAGTTCCCCAGGCTGACAAAATACCCGTAACACTCAGGGTAAAAAGACGCCCATCCGCATAAGCTGCGTTGGATAGTGGACCATCGCCATGCCGTTCACCGGGACTGGAGATCCGATAGTTCACACGGTAGCTTTTTCGCCAGAGAATGTCCCCGCTCTCTAGATCCAAGCACCACACCACCTCTTCTCCACCCTGACGGGCATGTTGGTAGACACGACCATCAACGACCACAGGCGCACTAGAACCTTCTCCAACGTTCAGGCTCCAATCTTTCTTCAGCTTGTCCGGCCACGGTGCTGGAGGTTTGAAATAGTCAACCCGACCGTCCCGGTCAGGCCCTAACCATCCCGGCCAGAAGACTTCCTTGGCTGCCAATGGAATACTCAGACCCAAGGCAATGAGCCCAATCAGGAGAAACATAAGTCTTTTTTGCATAATAAATTCTGTCAGCCAGGAGACCTCTCACTTCTACTATCGCAAGCACTCGGTTCACCTTAGACCTTCCAACCCCATCAACGAGAGAAGAAATCGAATCGAGTCAACCGCTGTTCATCATACTTTTACTCAGTGTCACTAGCGTCCAGTTAAAGGTCATTGAAAGTCAACTGGTTACAAATATCATTC
>CALGUT010000460.1 GCA_937920335.1 uncultured Opitutales bacterium | reverse complement strand
AGCACTCAGAATACAGCTTACCGGTGAGCAATGTATCCGGATTCTCAGACGGAGTCGGGCATAATATTATAATCCGACTGGGATATCCATGCGCGAACTCATTGAGCGTGTGAAATAGTCGCTTCGCTTCCTCCGTCGTTGTCCCATAACCGAGGTGTAAGATCAGGTTCATCTGAGATGCTCTGAATTCAGACGGAGCGGCATGACCCTTCATCGGCTCATAATCCCAAAGTTTCGCCATCGTGGAAACTACCTCAGATACAGGTAGTTCCATCCCAGGAATCGCCTCAAATACAGTGGCCATCAGGGTCCTGGCTTACGCCATTTGTGGTTATTTTCCCAGAGAAGCTGGTCCGATTCCAATGGCCCCCACGAACCTGACTGATATTCAGCCATGCCTTGATTCCCACAGGTTTTCCAAAATTCCAGAATCGGTGTTATAATCTTCCAAGACGCTTCTGTTTCATCACCTCGAATAAACAGCGTGCTGTCTCCAATCATAGCATCCAGAATGAGACGCTCATACGCTTCCGGCGTATTGGACCCGTAAGTGGTTTTGTAGCGAAAATTCATTCGAACCGGTTGAGTTCGCGTTTCCAACCCCGGAATCTTTGAATTCATAACCAGCGAAACACCCTCGTCCGGCTGAATTTGGATCACCATCGTGTTGGAGGACAAATCAAACACATTACTGCTACTGAATAAAATCCCAGGAGGCGTCTTGAATTGAATCGCAATCTCGCTCACACGACGCGCCATGCGCTTCCCTGACCTGAGATAGAATGGAACCCCTTCCCAACGCCAATTATTAATCGAAAGCCTAAGGGAAGCATAAGTTTCAGTCGACGACTCTGTGGGAATTCCGGCCTCATCCAAGTAAGGGGGCACTTTATTTCCGCCGACCAGGCCCTCACCATAGCGCGCTCGCACAACGTCAGTATTCTTGGAGCCTAACTCCAAGGGCTGAATCGCCTTGAGTAACTTGACCTTTTCATCGCGAATCGACTCCGGATCCAACGATACCGGCGGTTCCATCGCCGTTAAACTGAGCAGTTGCATCGTGTGATTCTGAATCATGTCCCGCAAGGCTCCACTCGTGTCATAATAACCACCACGAGTTCCCACGCCCAAGTCTTCTGCCACGGTAATCTGAACACACTCCACAAAATTTCGATTCCAAAGCGGCTCGAAAATCGAATTGGCAAAACGTTGGACCAATAAATCCTGAACCGTCTCTTTTCCTAAATAGTGGTCGATCCGGTAAATCTGTGATTCCCCAAAATGTTGATTGATAGTAGCATTTAACTCACGTGCCGACTCCAAATCCTTACCGAATGGTTTTTCAACAACTACCTTAGAAGCCAACGGTGAACCTAAATTCCGAGCAGCCAGACCACAATCACCGAGGTGAGATACCACGTCGCCAAACACCGAAGGCGGCGTAGAAATATAGAACAAAACCTGCAAATCCCGTCCTACTGCCTTCTCATAGGCCTCGATCTGTTCTTTCAGTTTCTTATAGCCATCTGACTCGCCATAAGGCCCATCAACGTAGCAGGTATTCGACTTCAGTTTCCCCCAAATTTGTTCGTCTACGTCCCGACGGGAAAACTCTTTGAGCGAGTCTTCAGCCATTTGCCGAAATTCGTCATCTGGTATCGGTTTTCTGCCGAAACCAATTAGAAAAAAGTCAGACGGAAGCAAATTATCGAGTGCCAGGTTGTAAATTGCAGGAACGAGTTTACGGGCAGTGAGATCCCCGGATGCGCCGAAAATCACCACAACGGTAGGCGGTGCTCCACGGTGCTTACTGAGACCTTTCAGGAAAGGATGTCTATTTTCTGATGGCATAAAGCAATTGTTCGAGTCCGATTTAAACGGTCATAGGTCGTACTATGGCAATACCATTAGTAGATGAGACCATGAAATTCTTTCATTAAAAAGTCAGATATCAAGTCATGCCCGACTCAATCATAGGGTTCACCATTCAATATTCGCAAAGTGGAGAACCTCCCATTCTTGGTCTGGGTGATGATTCACCTCCACCACATCCAAACGGTGAGTCAACGAAGGTATTTTCAGAGTTCGCAGATAAGCATGAGCAGCTCGCTTCAATGCATTCTTCTTACGACTATCAACCGAATAGTACCCTGGAACGATAGCCCCTGATCGCCGAGTCTTCACTTCGATAAAAACAAGAATGTCTAAATCGTAGCCGATCAGATCGATTTCATCCCTGCCATGTCTCCAGTTACGGCTTATAATCCTAAAACCTTTTTCCTTCTTTAGAAATCTCTCCGCAGCTCGCTCCCCTGCTTCCCCCGTCGCTAAATGCTTCTTGGTAATCAGCTTTCTAAAACGGTCGAGCATGCGTTACCTCTAGTTGCGAGATTTAGTGTCATCAACATTGATAATCTCCTTGCCAATTGGAAATAGTGCCAATCCAGCGATCTTTAGGTGCTGAACACCAAATGGGATTCCGATTATCGTAGCGAAAAGCAAAACCGCGGTAGTTAAATGACCTATCGCCAGCCATATTCCTCCAAACAAAAACCAAATAACATTACCTATTGTACCCAACGAGCCGGTACCGATATCCTTCTCCCCTCGCGTAATCCTGCGATCAACCGCCTCACGCCCAAACGGCCAGAGCGCAAATCTTCCGATCGTAAAACAAGCTCTCCCCCAAGGAATACCGATTATTGAGATAAACATGATGATACCCACCAGGTACCATCCCAGGCCTGTAACGAAACCTAGAAAAATAAACCAAAGAATGTTGAGTAGTGTTTTCATTTACTACGTACGAAGCGCGAAAAAAGACAGTAGCAACAATCGAGATCCGATAGACGTTCATAAGGGCAACAACATCGAGAATTCAAAGGTACCAAGTATACCGAACCTTAGACTAACGACTGAACACGTGCAAACCCTGATTTGCAGAGCTGCCCTGGACTCCTAGCAGCTATTTGGACGGATCAAAATCAGATACCGGCTCCGCCCATCTCAACTTCTTCGCTCAAACCTCCATCGCGATTAAAACGCATGGAGAGGACCTTACTCACTCCACGCTCCTGCATCGTCACACCGTAAATGGTGTCGGCACTCGCGATCGTTCGTTTGTTATGAGTGATAATCAAGAACTGAGAGTGCTTCGTAAACTGTCTGAGAATATCAACGAAACGTCCAATATTCGCCTCGTCCAAGGGAGCATCCAACTCATCCAACAAACAGAAGGGACTTGGTTTCACCATGTAGATCGCAAACAACAAGGCCACCGCCGTCATCGTTTTTTGCCCACCAGAAAGAAGCGTGATCGATTTAAGGCGGGTCCCCGGAGGCTGCGCAACGATTTCGATCCCAGACTCGAGCGGGTCTTCAGCATCTTGGAGAGTCAGATCGGCTTTTCCACCGCCAAACAACTTATCGAAGGTAAAGATAAAGTTCTCACGGACCTGCTTAAATGTCTCCTTAAACTGCGCCAACGAGGTTTGATTGATGTCATCAATAGCCTCAAGTAGTTGCTCTTTGGAATTCCATAAGTCTTCGCTCTGGGTCTTCAAAAAGTCGTGGCGTTCTCGCAATTCAGCATATTCTTCAATAGCTACCAAATTCACAGGGCCCATAGAGTGTAACTTCTTTCGAAGTGCCTGAACTTCATCTTTAACCGGATCCCAAACTGGTTCTTCTACTGCGTCTAGGTCTTCAGCTGTGGGTTCGGAAATATGGGGAATATCTTCTGGGTTCGGCGCTTCTGCATCCTCGTCTTCAAGATCTAGCGCTAGTTTCTCAACCAACTTTTGACTCGCAATAAAATACTCTCGACGCCAATCGATCTCAGCCAACTCAAGATCGTACTCCCGCATGATCTCTTCTGCCAGATACCGCATTTGCGACTTCTTTTCCGCTAGGAAAATGGCTTCTTTATTAAGCGATGCTTCGTAGGTTTGAAGCTCTTTTCGATCCTCGGTTAGACTGGACTCTTTTTCTGAGATTTCCTTCTCCTGAGCCATCAACCGCTCGCGCAATTCATTGGAAGCAGCCTGGGCTGTCTCGAGTTCTATGGACAAGTCCGCAGCCAATTGCTTTTGAATATCAACTTGCGCTGCCAATTCTTCACTCTGTCGTGACAGCGAAACTTTTTCCTCACTGCGCTGAAGACGGATACTCTCGATCTCAACGAGTTGCTCCTTCATTTCCAGAAGGCTACGTTCTAAACTCTCCAGCTGCTGCTTCTTGGCCGCCAGCTCGACTCGAACTTCTGACAACGCCTCGCGTTTATGCTCACGCTCCTCACGCAATCCACGAAGTGCTTCTTCGTAATCATCAACGCCGGACCGTTTGCCCTCTATAGATGCCTGCGCATTCTCAAGGTCCGTTAGGGCAACCGTTAACTTCTCAGCGGACGTTACACGATTCCCTTCCAGCTCTTGGATATTTGACTCCAAAAGAGCAAGGCGTTCTCGACTCCTTTGGAGCGTGGATTCCGCTGTGCGTTGTTCAGACTGCAATACCGATTCTTCACGGTGAATTTCTTGCAAACGCGACTTCAGCAACTCGATCGTTTCCTTGACCTTGTCGAGCCGTTCATCGACTTCGCGCGCGTCTTTTCGCTTTGCTTCTAGTCCGGTTTCGTGTTCGCCGATTTTAGTTTTCAAGTCGCGAATTTGATTTCCACGCTCAAGAATACTGTCTGGTTCATTTTTACTGTGACCACCGATGAACCAACCACGACGATCTACCAAATCCCCGGAACGAGACGCGATTCTTGAAAATGCGAACTCCGGATTCGCTTTCCAAAAATCTAAAAAGGCATTCAAATCGTCGCAGATGTAGCACCCAGCCAATACCCGTCCCAACGCCTGTGAGGTTCTAAATTCTTCGGAGTCGACAACCGAATCTGCGCGTACCAGAAACTCAGGTACGTCTACTTCTTCGCCTACCTTTAACGGCTCGACTGGAAACTGAAGACACGCC
>CALGUT010000459.1 GCA_937920335.1 uncultured Opitutales bacterium | reverse complement strand
CTTTTAAGCGGGTGTAGTTCAGTGGTAGAACTCCAGCCTTCCAAGCTGGCTACGTCGGTTCGATCCCGGCCACCCGCACCATTCTGAATTAACCTCCGGTTAAGCCTATCGGAGGTTTTTTTGTAGTTACTCTCGTTGACATAATACCCCCTGGGGGTATTATTGAGTCCCATGCTGATTCCCAAATACAAATCCAAGGCGCTTAGACGTCTAAAGATCATACAAGGCCAAATCGGCGGTATCACAAAGCTGGTCGAAGAAGAACGCTACTGCATCGACATACTGACTCAAATAGCCGCTATCCAAGAAGCGCTTCGAGGCGTATCCAAAGAAGTAGTACGCAACCATTTGGAAACCTGTGTCACAGAATCGATAAAAATGAACAAAGGTGAAGCGCACTACCAAGAGCTGACAGATATCATGTTCAAGCTCAGTAAGTGACGTCGAGGATCATGGTAAATTGGTTAGAACAGTTCATCGTTGAGACTTGGGGCATTCTTTTGGAAATGGCACCCTACCTTCTTATCGGGTTTCTTCTGGCTGGATTATTGTCCGTTCTGGTTAAACAGGATCTCATAGAACGTTGGCTGGGACACCGCAGTCTTGGTTCTGTTGTGAAGGCATCACTCTTGGGAATTCCACTTCCGCTCTGCTCATGTGGGGTAATACCAATCACATCCTCGCTGTATCAGCGAGGGGCCAGTAAAGGAGCCACTACCTCTTTCCTTACCTCAACGCCTCAAACCGGAGTCGATTCAATTCTCGCGACTACAGCTTTGATGGGAGGTGTATTTTCGGGAGTTCGAGTCGTGGTCGCGTTAATTTCAGGAATTATTGCAGGTGTCCTCGTTGATCTTTTCGAGAAACCCCAAACTCAAATCGAGCCGCCAACCCAGACTAGCGATTCAACGCCGAATACGGGGGTGAGAACCAAGATGGGCGCCATGGCCCGATACGCGTTTTACACGCTACCGCAGGATATCGGAAAAAATCTCATAATAGGTATTTTATTGGCAGGTTTGTTAAGCACAGCTCTTCCAGAGAATTGGGGTACCTCTTACTTGAGAAACCCATGGCTTACCTACTCAGCAGTCACGCTAGTTGCGATTCCTCTTTACGTTTGTTCAACAGGCTCGATTCCAATCGCATTCGCGTTGATGGCTTCAGGTGTAAGCCCAGGAGCCGCTCTGGTCTTCCTAATTGCGGGTCCAGCAACTAATATTGCTACGATTACAACGCTCGGGAAACTTCTGGGGCGCAGAACGATCGTTATCTACCTAGGCTCTATCATGCTGGTTTCTTGGATAAGTGGTTACTTATTGGACGTCTTTGGAGGAGCTCATATCGTCAATACGGTTTCCCACCATCATACCACTACCGAGCATTCCATTATCCAGATCGTTTCAGCCAGCGCGCTATTGTTGATGTTGGGCTGGGCGATCATTGCCCCAAAGCTTTTCAGTAAACGACCACACTCTATGAAAAACGATATACCAACCCACATGCTGAAAGTTGAAGGAATGACCTGCAGTCATTGTGCAAGTTCAGTCAATAAAGCTTTATCAAGTATCCCAGGAGTAGAAGCAGTGGAGGCCGATCCAGCAAACAATCAGGTTTGGATTCAGGCAACCCGGATTGATTTAGACCAGATAGCTGGCGTTATCACTGAAGCCGGTTTCGAATTTAAGGGCACCGTTTGATTGAATCTCATTCTGTTCAGTCAACAAGAGACCCTTCAGCCGCTCCCGATCGAGGATGCCCGGGCCAAGCATATTCTGAAGGTCCTGAACGTTGAGGAAGGTTGCTCATTTGATGTAGGTCAAATCAATGGTCCAAGGGGCAAAGCGACTCTGAGAGTGGTGAGCTCAAAAACGTTAGAGTTTGAGTTTGATTGGGAGGCGACAATCCCTGAGCTCTACGAAATAGATCTACTGATCAGTTACTGTCGCCCCCAAACCTGTCGAAAAATCCTGCAAGAATGTACCTCGTTGGGAGTCCGGAGTATGACGTTTTTCGACACCGAAAAATCTGAGCCAACCTATAAATCGAGCTCCCTCTGGACGAGCCGGGAGACAGAAAGGCTACTTGTCCGCGGAGCTGAACAAGCGTTTTGCACACAGATTCCCAAGCTTAGCAGGGCAGCATCTCTCAGCTCGGTAATTTCAGACCTGCCCTCTCACGGAAGTAGAATTGCCATGGATAACTATGAATCGACTGAAAAGTTGACGCCTAGTCGTACTACCAGTCTCCCAGTCACGGTAGCGATCGGCGGCGAAAGAGGTTGGAGTAACCTTGAACGTCATATCCTTCGGGAAAACGAATTTGTCCTCGCAGACTTGGGTAGCCGAGTACTACGAACCGAAACTGCATGTATAGCAGCGGTATCTATACTCAGGAATCAGCTTTAGCCACCGAGCTTCGCTGAAAAATAGCAATCGACGGGCCATCACCTTTTGACTTACCGACCTCATTAACTCCCACCCATCCGGGCGACGAAATTGCCAGTCGAGCCGGTTTTTCGAGAATGAAGAATCCATCCGGATGAACTAGAGCAGCGGCAATTCGAAACAAATCGATTTGGACCTCGGGATATAAGCCGTAAGGCGGATCTGCAAAAACGAAGTCGAATTTTTCCGTTGAAGGTGCTCGCCACCTAAACACATCAGCCCGTTTGGCTGAAACCAAGGATTCATCGAGCTGGGCACTCTTCCCCACTCGTCGAATATTCTCGGTCAGGCAATCAATACTGTCCTTTCCTTTCTCAACAAAGAGTCCACCTCTCGCTCCTCGGCTCCAAGCTTCCAACCCATAGGCCCCGGTACCAGCAAATAGATCAAGAAACGACTGCCCATCTACCCGACTTCCCAGCGAGGAAAAAAGCGCCTCACGGATAACGTCTGCAGCTGGCCGGGTTTTGACACCACGAGGCACCTTCAACTGAATACCGCGCGCCTTCCCACCGGTTATTCTCATACTAGACTTTGGAGTTTCATTACCTTTGTAACGGTTATTTTGGGAGGCTGGACAACTGATCCAGAAAAAATGAAAAAAAATTGAACGATATCTCAACCGAACCGTCTTACTCTACAAAGCTAAAGAACGTTTTAGAGTAAAGTTCATAGTTTCAGTCTAGTTTGTAGTTTGTTAAGCAAGAGGAGCTCCGTGAAGACGGGGCTTCTTTGCATACTCATGAAACCAAGCAAGTGAGGTCGAATCACTCGACAACGTTTCAAGATCTCTATGATGTTCAATCATGACAGACTTCCGTTGCTATGCCAGCCCCTTAGATCCGGATTCAGAAACGATTGAGTTATCTCCTTTCGAATCTCACCATCTTGTTGCGACCAATCGAGCTCGAACAGGACAACAGGTCATAGTCTTCAACGGATGTGGAATTGAGTGGGATTGCTCAATTGAAGTCGCTCACAGAAAAAGGACGATTCTTCAGAAAACTGCGATTCGCACTATTAAGCGACCCGAGCTAGAGGTAACACTCGCAATTGCGATCACCAAAGGAAAAACCTTCGACACGATCTTAAAACAGGCAACTGAACTCGGCATCACACACATACAACCATTGGAAACTGAAAGAACCCTGGTTCATGTAAAAGACATACCCCAGAAGCTCGAGAAATGGAACACGCAGCTAATCGAAGCCTGCAAACAAAGCGGAAATCCTTGGCTGCCAGAGTTACGCCCTCCATCAACTATTAAATCAACTCTTGAATCTCAAACGTTGGGCTCGATTTTCGTAGGAAGCCTTGAGGAGAACGCGAAAAGCTGGAAACAGGTAGCTTCATTCAAAAAGGCAACGTTGTTTATCGGACCAGAAGGCGATTTCGCACCCGAAGAGTATCAGCGACTTGATCAAAACGGAGCCATTCCTATCAGCATAGGGCCTTATGTTCTGAGGTCCGAAACAGCGGCTGTTGCAGCTATCTCTCAACTCATGGCCGTTGCGTCTCTATAACGACTATTCTGAGGCTTCCGCTTGCGCCAGAAAGTAGGTAGTTGGCGGAAAGTTAAAGCTATACTTAATCCGATTCAAAGTATCCAGATGTTCAGATAATTGGCGGAACGTACCTTTGAGCTCAATCGTGTAGCTACCCACCTTGCTCGAATGAGTCATCAAAAGTATTTGGTCACCCGGTTCGTTTATAAATTGGAGTCGGGCCCACTGCTTTCCGTCGATAGTGACGAGCTCTTGGCGCATAATTTCATAACCTGAAAAACGATTGAGAATACGATTAACCTCGGATCGGAGATAACTCTTGTTATCGGATTCTTCTGAGCTTGCTAGACAGTGCAGGTAGGTTTGACCCTCAAAACCGATGGCAAGTAATTCTGGAGATCGACTTACCATCCAACCCCTGGGAACAAAAATCTCAAACGGGAGATTCTCACCCCTGACAACTGAATCTGAGATGAGAGTTTCAAAGATACTCTCAATCGCGACCACTTCCTCGATTTCATCTTCTTCCGATTGTAGCACTTCAACCACCTGCGGTTCGGTAATCTCAAGCCCCACCTCGACAGTTGATTCCTCGTCATTCGCCAATTCCATCATTTCGCTGATCCCATATATCTCCGTGGCGTCGACATAGACACGCTCACCATTGTCGTCGCGATAATAGACATCCTCACCTTCAGCAAAATACTGCAAGCCTTCCTGGCTCTTATGAATAGGCATCTCTCCGAGGGATGCGATCTCATCACTATCACTATGATCCATCAAGAGCGCTACGCCATAGACCATTATGATCAAACCGGCTCCTTTCCCGATGACCACGATCAATACACCATCGGGAACCATGTCTACTCGAGCCATTTTCCACATGAAAAATAGAACCACTCCGATCGAAAGATAGGCCCCGACAAAAGGGACTTGGCTAGCCAGTGCTCCTGCGAATGCAGTGATTAACAGGTGTTTCGTATACACCTGAGCTTTCAAAACGGACTTACCAATCCACAAAAAA
>CALGUT010000458.1 GCA_937920335.1 uncultured Opitutales bacterium | reverse complement strand
GGATAAACGAAACGATGGACTACTACCTATTCCATGCACGAACCAACCGCATCTCGCCTAAAGTCGCTAGCCGTTCAGGAACGTCCCCAAGAACGTCTGGAACAGTACGGACCCACAAAACTGACGGACACCGAACTACTGGCAATGCTACTCCGTAGCGGAACAGCCAAGCTCGATGTAATCAGCTTGTCAGAACTGCTGCTCAGTAAGGCAGGATCACTACCTCGACTCATACACTGGGGAAAATCCGACTTTGTGAAGATCGAAGGTATAGGAACTGTTAAAGCACTGCAACTCGTCGCGGTCATGGAACTCGCCCGAAGAGTTATACGAGGCAAATTGGGGGACGCCCCATTACTAGACAGTCCTGAGGCCGTCTTTGAGTTCGCACTACCTATTACACATGGATTGGAAATCGAGAAATTCTGGACGCTGTGCCTTGATAGAAAGAATCACCTTATTAGAGAAATCGAAGTAACAGTTGGTACTGCAAGCAGTAGCTTAGTCCATCCCAGAGAGGTCTTCAAAGAGGCCCTTAAGCTTGGAGCCTCTGCCATAGTCGTTTTCCACAACCACCCGAGTGGAGATCCGGGGCCTAGCACTGCCGATATTCAGGTGACCAGAAGGCTTAGAGAAGCAGCAGAGATTTTGGATATTGATCTCCTGGACCACGTAATCATTGGTCACCCAGATAGAGATCCACGTGCGCTTGGCTTCTATAGTTTCAAAGATTCAGGGATTCTATAATCAAAGCATCTGTGAGTGTCTAAATTACTCAGAAGAATGGTATTTCGAATTTCTTCAAAAAATGGCTTGGCAAAGACTGGGTCACTAACCAATTTACCCCTCTTTACGAAACTGGTGGGATACCCAAGTGGCCAACGGGGGCAGACTGTAAATCTGCTGGGGCAACCCTTCGGTGGTTCGAATCCGCCTCCCACCACCATCGTAAGACTAATAGCGAAGATTCGATACAGACCGACTAGGCCGCCGGGCAAAAGACTTATCGAGCCGGTAAACGAAGAGTCTTTCCGATAATCAACCAGCGAATCAGGCCCCTACTCTATGCACGTAAAACTCGACTACGGGAAGACGGGCTTGGACCTCGACCTTTCAGGACTTGATGCGACGGTCATATCTCCTCAATTCCTGCCTGGACTAACCGACGAAGCTGCCTCATTCCACAACAGCGTTGAAGCTCCGATTGGGAGCCCTCCTCTGAATGAGATCATAAAAGCGCATGAAACAGTTGCGGTGGTCATTCCCGATATTACCCGCGCATTACCCAACGAGAGACTTCTCACCTGGTTGTTTGATGCCCTCCCCCATATACCAGCGGAAAACTATATAATCATTTCAGGGACAGGAACCCACCGGCAAAATACCGATGCGGAATGGGTCCACATGGTTGGAGAAAGCATTTTCCGAGATTATCGCTGTATCAACCATGATGGGTTCGATCGAGACTCTCTTACATTTGCGGGTAACTCTCCCTTCGGTTACGGAGTGTATTTTAACAATGAATACGTTCACTCAGATCGTAGAATCTTGTTGGGATTTATAGAACCACACTTCATGGCTGGATTCTCCGGGGGCTACAAGGCCGCGTTTCCTGGAGTAACGGGCGTCGACAGCATTATGAAATATCATAGCGCTGAAAATATAGGGCACTCGGGCAGTACCTGGGGCAATTTGATTGAGAATCCAACTCAAGATAATATTAGAGCTGGTGGATCACTAGTGCCTGTCGATTTTCTCATAAACATAACGCTCAATAACCGTAAGGAGATCACCCGCTTTTTCCTGGGAGATCCCATCAAAGCACACGAAGCTGGCTGCACCTTCTGTAAGGAAACCGCAATGGCCCCTTGCGACGGCACCTTCGACATAGTCGTCACATCCAACAGCGGTTACCCGCTTGATCAGAACCTCTATCAGGCAGTAAAG
Source organism: uncultured Opitutales bacterium (assembly GCA_937920335.1). Lineage (GTDB taxonomy): Bacteria > Verrucomicrobiota > Verrucomicrobiia > Opitutales > UBA2995 > UBA2995. Next base: position 3,032 of record CALGUT010000458.1, on the reverse strand, counting down.
GGCATGTCCGCAGCTTCCCAAATAGTCAAAGAAGGAGGACTCATCATATCGACTGCCCACTGCAACGACGGTTTTCCAGACCATGGCAACTTTAAGAACTTTCTTTTCGATCACGACTCAGCCCAGACGATGCTGGACAAGATCCACTCACCGGGATTCGAACAACTGGATCAATGGCAGGTACAATTGCTCGCGATCATACTCCTGAAAGCTCGGATAGGTCTATATAGTTCATTAACCGATACCGACGTGAAAAGGGCTCATATGACGTCGATCCGGAATATTCGAGAAGCGATTGACGCGGAATCAATGAGGCTCGGACGAGTCGCTAAGCTGGCAGTATTACCCGAAGGTCCATTAACGATTCCTTACATTCGCTGACATTACAAATCAGGGATCACTTCCGGATAAACCTGTCCGGTCGAACTAATTTTAAACACGTAGATCAATCCCGGTCTTAATTCTGTGTAGACTGCGGATCCAAATACAGCCGAAATCCCGAATTTCTGGAGAGAGCCCTTATCATGTGCAAGATCCCAGATTTCAGCCCAGAACAACTCCCGATGGTTCATGGGCAACTTTGAGAGCAACCCACGATAACGCTCCGGTTCACGACCATGTACTTCAATAGGGAACCCTTCCGACGGCGGCATGTATTCTCCGTAAACACGTCTCCACAAATAGAGCGAACGACCTTTGCCATCTTGGACGAATTCATCTGAGAACTTAACGATGAGGGCGTCGAAATGAACGACATTACCTTCGATAGTAAACTCACTTTCGAAAACGATATTCAATGGATCTTCACGCGATGTCTCCACGAATTTCAGGGTCGTTAACTCCTTACCATTCACTTCACCTTGCGAGATCACCTTCGCATAGCCAATTTGCTCTTCCGTAGTTAAATTCTCAATAGCCCGTTTTAACTCCTTATTCTCCGTCAAGAGGGCTTCAATAGTTAGGCCTGTTTTAAGAAAAGCAAATCCGAGGACTCCGCCAATAGCGAGTCCCGCAATAGAAACCCCTCCCCAAAAAAACTTTCCTGATATCGCTAGCATATAAGTATTTGACCCGAAAGGCAGTGAACGGTTTCCCAGCGGACTATCCAATCAAATTCTCAACCCAGCAACCGCGGCTTCCTTAACCCAACATGGGCGTCCTCGTATAAGAACGCCCTAGTTGGATTTAATTACAAAATGAATTATTCTGGATAGTAGTAGATTTCGAGCAAACTATACCCTGCCGAATCGTTCGCCCCTCCCAATATCGCGGTGTATGACCCGGGGTCCAAGGTAGCAACAATAGCCGCCTCCTTATCGTTAGTCGGTGCAATACCCGTAGCAACTATCTCACCAATTCTCGGACTCTCCTGCCAACTATCGTTAAATTCGATTCGTTCCTGTCCTGAGAACAATTCGAGAATCGGATCAGCCAAGCGGTTCTCAATAGAAGCAGGTAGGCTAGGACCAGATGCTCTAATGTATACTCGAGTAGGAGTATCTCCTTTGACGATGAATCCACCGATCATGCGCTTGTCGCCCTCTTGCACGAAACTCCGTGTTGATATATTTACGACACGAATGTTCTTCGAGTAATCGACCTCGTAAACTTCAATGAGGCCAAATCCGGTGGTGTAGTTGACACCGCTAAGAATCGCAGAGTAAGCACCTGGTTCAAGCTGTACCACGATTGCTGATTCGAGCTTATTAGAGGGAGGTAATCCTACATCAATGATTCTTTGCTCATCTGTGTCTCTCCAATCATCATTGTAGGCGACCGGGCGATTCAAATCTGCACCGCTTACCAAAGTTAGCTCAGGATCGTTTAAAACAGGAGCATTCATCGAAGATGCTATGCTCGGACCAATACCCCGAATCAGAACGGTCTTAGGGCCATCTCCTTGTATAATGAAACTTCCGATCATTACGTTATCGCCACTTTCTACGAGTCCTCTTGTAGAGATATTGATAAGTCGACCGGCGACAGGAATTACAAAGTCAGCTTCAGCTTCTTCTCCAATTCCGCCTTCATTAAAGGCAGATACCCGATATGAGTAGTTCACACCGGAGATCGCTTGATCGTCTACAAACAGGTTTACGTCCGATACCACTTCTCCAATCTCAACCCAAATCCCATCCTCCTCATTCTTCCTAAGTACCCGGAACCCATCTTCGTTATCTGAATTATCTTTCCAAGTGATCGATACGGATGTTTCGCTCAAAGCGATAACTCCCAATTCAGTTGGAACATTTGGCGCGGGAACATTCGGAGTCGTAACATTTATAATGTTACTTGCTTCAGAATCAGTTCCGTCTTTCACAGCGAATACTCGGTAGGAATAGGTCGTTTCTGGATTTACGCTGCTATCGGAGTATTCAGTGCTATTCGAACCTAGGAGCACGACGGTTTCGAAGTTACCTTCAATCCCCTTTCGTTCTATCCGATAGGCGGATTCGATTTGAGATACATCTTCCCAGGTAAGAAGGACACCATTCGAACTAACAACTTCCCCCGAAAAAGATCCCGGTGTTGCAAAGGGTACTGCAATCTGAATTTCGCTAGTTAAAGCAGAGCTACCAGCTGAATTGTAAGAAAATGCGCGGTAAGTGTAACTCTTCAATTCCGTCACAGAGGAATCATTGAAAAACGAAACATTCTCGTTCACAGAAATTAAATCCTCAAAGGTGCCGCCACCAGTTTTTCGTTGAATCGTAAATCCAGCTTCAACTTCTGAAGTGTCTGTCCAGCTTAGACCCACGACACCAATCTCCTGCGACACTGCACTCAGGTCTTCAGGTGAACTGGGCAATGGAATGCTCAATGTGGTCGCTGACATCTCTGAGCTCTTGTCGGATGCTCTAGCTCCGCTTATGTAAGCAGAAACTCTGTAAAAGTAAGTCGTATCTGGGTTTAGATCCTTATCTGTGTAGGAAGTAGAGTCTGTAGCTGCATTTCCGATAAACCGAAATTCTCCATTGTTTCCTTCTTTCCGTTCGAAACGGAAACCAGATTCGTTATCTGAGTTATCGTTC